>NZ_DASYBS010000007.1:0-12449 GCF_036500665.1 Cedecea sp. | reverse complement strand
GCACTCTCCTGCATACACGCACCGATAGCCACTTTTATTCGCCCCACAAATGTAGACCAGACGGGGGGTTAATTGGAAGCCTCCAGGGAGGACAAATCAGACTGTATGTCACGTTTTACTGTCTTACTGCTGCAAATTTATACCGATATTACTGATGCCGGCCTCACGGAGGTCAGCACGAAGCCCTTTAATGAGCTCAATATCGCGTTCTTCGCAGTCCGCCAGCAGCCGGAAAATCTCCCACTGAATGTCCCATTCTTCTTCTACCGCCGGGTTTGCTCTCAACTCCTCGTCGGTCATTTCACGACCGGCCTGAGTCATTTCCAGCATCGCCACCGAAGTGATTGAACATTTACTGACTTCGATTGCGTGCTCCAGCGTTTCACCCGAGAGACGCGAGTGAATAAGCTCACTCAACGCCACGCACGCGTCAATCGCCGGATAGACACCGTAAATATCATAGTCGTCAGCCGCAGGAATTGCCTCTTCAAGTTTCTCTAACTGACTATCAAAGTTCACTTTGGCGTCTTTCACCGTTTGGGTTTCCCAAACCAGGTCGAGGATCTTGCGATAAAGCTGGGCATCACCAAAGCCGGTTTGCTGACAAAACATGGCGTAGTTCGGGTACATACGCTCGCATAAAGAGGCCATAAAGGTGACGTGCTGCCAGCTTTCCAGCTTCTCCAGGCGTAAATGAATTGGGTTCTGTAACATGACGGTGTCTCAAAGACGGAAAATTAGCGGCAGTTTACCTGAATCACCTGCCAATTGCTTGCAGGCGCTTAAAAGCCGGGCGCCCGGAGGCAACGGCATCTGCCCAGCGGGTCGGCTCAGGCAGACGATAACCAGCCATGCAGCGCTCAACCCACGTTAACGCACCGTCGAGGCTTACGCGGTGCCCGGTAGAAACAAACAGGGGATTGCAGCGTTTTTTACTGCGCCAGACCCAGGCCAACTGCTCGCCTTTATCCATCAACGGCGCCAGAGCGCCCGGCTCATCGCCCAGCGGTTCAAACTTCCCACACAGCCGCTTTTTCGCTACGCCGATAGTTGGCACGTCCACCAGCAGTCCAAAATGGCTGGCTACGCCTAAACGACGGGGATGCGAGATGCCGTGCCCGTCCACAAATACCAAATCTGGTTTTTGTGACAGCATGCCCCACGCCTCAAGCAGCGCAGGATATTCGCGGAAGGATAAAAAGCCGGGGATATAAGGCATGGTGGTGGCGATCCTCGCCACCTGGTACTCGACCAGCTCGAGAGACGGGTAACTCAACAAAACGATAGCCGCGCGGGTGACATCCCCACCCTGTTCAAAGCCGACATCGGCTCCGGCGATCAAACGCGGTGGATCCTGCTCAAAGCGATCCTCGCGGATCACCTTTGCGGCCAGATCTAACTGCTGCTCTCGTAATGTCGCAAGATCCATCTCTCTTTCCTCCGTTAAGAACGGTGGTACTGCGCTGACAAGCGGTGAACAGCTTCCACAAAGACGCCAGCATGCTCCGGCGGAACATCCTGATGAATACCGTGGCCCAGGTTAAAGACGTGCCCTTCTCCCTGGCCGAAACCGGCAAGAATAGTGGCAACTTCTTCTTCGATACGTGCAGGCTGAGCGTAAAGCATGGAAGGGTCCATATTGCCCTGCAGTGCAACCTTGTGACCTACGCGACGGCGAGCGTCAGCGATGTCCGTTGTCCAGTCCAGGCCCAGCGCGTCGCAGCCGGTTTCCGCCATGGCTTCAAGCCACTGCCCGCCGCCTTTGGTAAACAACGTCACCGGCACACGACGGCCATCGTTTTCACGTAGCAAACCATCGACAATTTTGTGCATGTAATAGAGCGAGAACTCTTTGTAATCACGCCCGCTCAGCACACCGCCCCAGGTGTCAAAGATCATTACCGACTGCGCGCCCGCACGAATTTGCGCGTTCAGGTAGAGCGTCACGCTCTGTGCCAGCTTATCCAGCAGCAAATGCAGCGCCTTCGGCTCGGCAAACATCATTTTCTTAATCACGGTAAAGGCTTTGCTGCTGCCGCCTTCCACCATATAGGTGGCCAGCGTCCACGGGCTGCCGGAGAAGCCAATCAGCGGCACTTCGCCTTTCAGCTCACGGCGAATGGTCCGCACCGCGTTCATCACGTAAGCCAGTTCGCCTTCCGGATCGGGAATCGGCAGTTTTTGAACATCGGCCAGGCTTTTAATTGGGGAGCTAAAGCGAGGACCTTCGCCGGCTTCAAAGTACAGCCCAAGCCCCATTGCGTCCGGAATGGTCAGAATGTCCGAGAAGAGGATCGCCGCGTCCAGCGCATAGCGGCGCAGCGGCTGCAGGGTGACTTCGCAGGCCAGCTCGGCGTTCTTGCACAGCGACATAAAATCGCCTGCCTGAGCGCGCGTTGCCTTATATTCCGGCAAATAGCGCCCGGCCTGGCGCATCATCCACACAGGAGTGATATCTACCGGCAAGCGCTGCAGGGCGCGCAGGTAACGATCGTTCTTCAGTTCAGTCATTTTTACCTTTCCTTTAGCTGTATCGCCGCAGTCTATCATTCATAGTCCGCGCGACACAGGGCGACGGTATCTTCAATTAAGCGACGCGCCACGGTGCCCGGCGGCGGCAATAGCGGCAGTTGGTCATAGCGATACCAGCCGGCATCCAGCAGCTCTTTGGGGTCTATTTTGATTTCGCCGCTATGGTAATCCGCCATAAATGCGGTCATCAGCGACTGCGGGAAAGGCCAGGGCTGGGAAGTCACGTAGCGCAGGTTTTTCACCTGGATGCTGCTCTCTTCCATGACTTCGCGAGCCACAGCCTGCTCCAGTGTTTCACCCACCTCGACAAATCCTGCCAGCACGGTGTAAACGCCGTTGCGGTGGCGCGTATGCTGAGCCAGCAGGATATGATCGTCCTTACGGATAGCAACGATAATGCAGGGGGCGATTTGCGGGTAGTAGCGCTCGCGGCAGTGCCCGCAGAGCATCGCCCATTCGCTTTTGCTGAAGTGCATTTCATGGCCGCAGTAGCCGCAATACTTATGCGAGCGGTAAAACTCAGCCAGTTGAACGCCTCGCCCAGCCAGCTGGAACAGGCCCACATCTCGATCCAGGAGCTGGCGCAGCGAGCCCATGTCAGAGCGGCGGTTTTCACGAATCAGCCAGACGGGTTCGCCTTCCCACTCACCGATATCCAGGGCGCGGGTGCCTACGAGCTGAAATTCTTCCGCGCTGCCGTGAGGTAAGTCACCCTGTGGCAACCATATTTTTTGCTCATGGCTGACTATCCACCAACCATGATCTAAGTTTTGAATAACACGTTCCATAACCTGGTGCACATCCCCGTGTTCACTGATATAAACAATTAGTTTTTACTTTTTTGGGTTAGTTTGCGTTCAATCTTTTAACTCACGGAGTCTCAATCATGCTGAACCAGTTAGCCAATCTGACTGAGCGCGTTGGTGGTAGTAATGAGTTAGTCGACCAGTGGCTTCAGGCCCGTAAACACCTGTTGGTTGCCTATTACAACATGGTCGGGATCAAGCCTAACAAGGAATCACACACCGCGCTCGACGAAAAAGCGTTAGACAATTTTTGCCACGGCCTGGTGGATTACCTCTCGTCCGGTCATTTTAGTATTTACGAGCGCATAATCAGCAACCTGGAAGGCAGCAGCCCGCTGCTAAGTGCAGCCCAGCTCTACCCTCAACTGGAAGCTAATACCCAGCAAATCATGGACCTCTACGACTCCCATCTGGAAAACGCCATCGGCCGCGACAGCTGGGTCGAGTTTCAGCAGGCGCTGTCGGAGATTGGCGAGTGCCTTGAGGCTCGCTTCACCCTTGAGGATAAGCTAGTCCTCCTGGCTATTGATAACAACCTTGACGGCAGCGCCAGCGATGCTGCCGGGCTGGCAAGTCCAGCTTGAGTTGTTAGCTATTAACGAGTAATTTACAACTTTCCCACCGCAAGGTGGGATCATTCTTGTCGGAGTGCCGAGTGCGTTATGCACCGGCTGAGACCGTTAATTCGGGATCCGCGGAACCTGATCAGGTTAGAACCTGCGAAGGGAACAAGAGTAATTCTGTCTTTGGGTGCACCCGTTCTCGGGCGGCCCATATCCATTACTCCTTCCGTTGTCCTGACAAGCCATATCCTGATTAAACCTGGAATGAGCTATGTCTGCATCTGAAAAAAAACCAGGCCGCCGCGAACAGCGAGCTGCCGCCCAACACTTTATCAATACGCTTGAAGGCACCGCCTTCCCCAACTCTCAGCGCATCTATCTGACCGGGTCACGCGAAGATATCCGCGTCCCAATGCGCGAAATCCAGCTCAGCCCGACGCTCACCGGCGGGAGCAAAGATGCCCCGCAATATCAGCCGAACGGCGCGGTTCCCGTCTACGATACTTCCGGCCCCTATGGCGATCCCGACATCACCATAAACGTGTTAAACGGGCTATATCCCCTGCGCAGCGCCTGGATTGCCGACCGGCGTGACAGCGAAACGCTGAATGACCGCAGCTCCGCTTACACAAAAGCACGCCTTGCCGACGACGGCCTGGACGAATTGCGCTTTGAAACACTGTCGAAACCTCGCCGGGCAATAGCCGGACAATGCGTCACTCAGTTGCATTACGCCCGCAAAGGCCTTGTCACCCCAGAGATGGAATTCATCGCCATTCGCGAAAATATGGGGCGCGAGCGTATTCGTGATGCCGTTCTGCGCCACCAGCATCCCGGCGAAGGGTTTGGGGCCCGCCTGCCGGAAAACATCACGCCGGAGTTTGTCCGTGATGAAGTCGCCGCCGGGCGAGCGATTATTCCCGCCAATATCAACCACCCTGAATCAGAGCCGATGATTATCGGCCGCAATTTCCTGGTGAAGATCAATGCCAATATCGGTAACTCGGCGGTCACTTCCTCCATTGAAGAAGAAGTAGAGAAGCTGGTGTGGGCCACTCGCTGGGGGGCAGACACGGTGATGGACCTCTCAACCGGCCGCTACATTCACGAAACGCGGGAGTGGATCCTGCGCAACAGCCCGGTGCCCATCGGCACGGTGCCAATCTACCAGGCGCTGGAGAAGGCGAACGGTATCGCCGAAGACCTGAGCTGGGAGATGTTCCGCGACACGCTGCTGGAGCAGGCAGAGCAAGGCGTGGATTACTTCACCATTCACGCGGGCGTGCTGCTTCGCTATGTCCCGATGACCGCGAAGCGCCTGACCGGCATCGTGTCGCGCGGCGGTTCGATTATGGCGAAGTGGTGCCTGTCCCATCATCAGGAAAATTTCCTGTATCAACACTTCCGTGAAATCTGCGAAATCTGCGCCGCCTATGACGTATCGCTTTCCCTGGGCGATGGCTTACGCCCGGGCTCCATTCAGGATGCCAACGACGAAGCACAGTTTGCCGAGCTGCATACGCTGGGCGAGCTGACCAAAATCGCCTGGGAATACGACGTCCAGGTGATGATTGAGGGCCCGGGGCATGTACCGATGCAGATGATTCGCCGCAACATGACCGAAGAGCTGGAGCATTGCCACGAAGCACCTTTCTACACCCTCGGCCCGCTAACGACCGATATCGCACCGGGCTATGACCACTTCACCTCCGGCATTGGCGCCGCCATGATCGGCTGGTTTGGCTGCGCCATGCTCTGCTACGTGACGCCGAAGGAGCATCTCGGCCTGCCGAACAAAGAGGACGTTAAGCAGGGGCTGATTACCTACAAGATTGCCGCCCACGCCGCTGACCTGGCAAAAGGTCATCCTGGCGCACAAATCCGCGATAACGCGATGTCCAAAGCACGCTTTGAATTCCGCTGGGTGGACCAGTTCAACCTGGCGCTCGATCCCTTCACCGCTCGCGCTTACCACGATGAAACCCTGCCGCAGGAATCCGGCAAAGTCGCGCATTTCTGCTCTATGTGCGGCCCAAAGTTTTGCTCCATGAAAATCACGCAGGAAGTGCGGGACTACGCCGCCAAACAGGCGATAAACGCTGGCATGGAAGATATGTCTCAGCACTTCCGTGCCCGGGGCGGTGAAATTTATCTCAGACAGGAGGAAGCATAATGTCCAAACTCAATTTTCCAGCAACTTCACGTAGGCTTGGCCTTTATCCGGTCGTCGACAGCGTGGAATGGATCGAACGTCTCCTTGAGGCGGGCGTCAAGACCATCCAGCTCCGTATTAAAGACAAGCGCGATGAAGACGTTGAAGCTGACGTCATCGCAGCCATTGCGCTGGGCGAACGCTATAACGCCCGCCTGTTCATTAACGACTATTGGCGACTGGCCATCAAACACGGTGCCTACGGCGTACATCTCGGCCAGGAAGATATGGATGTCGCCAACCTGGCGGCAATAAGTGAAGCCGGGCTTCGGCTGGGGCTTTCAACCCACGACAACATGGAAATGGATCGTGCCTTAAGCGCGAACCCGTCCTACATCGCGCTGGGCCATGTCTTTCCCACCCAAACCAAGCAAATGCCTTCCTCCCCGCAGGGGCTGAACAAGCTGGCGGAACACATTCAAACTCTGGGCGACTATTCCACCGTTGCCATCGGCGGGATACGTATCGATCGCGTACCAGCCGTCTTAGCCACCGGCGTGGGCAGCGTGGCCGTCGTCAGCGCCATTACGCAGGCTCCCGACTGGCGAGCGGCAACCAGGCAATTACTTGAACTGGCAGGAACCGGCGATGAATGACGCGGATTTTATGCGCTATAGCCGCCAGCTGTTGCTGGAAGACGTGGCGATTGAAGGGCAGGAAAAACTGCTGTCCAGTACGGCGCTGATCGTCGGCCTGGGCGGCTTAGGTTCACCTGCCGCGCTGTATCTCGCCGCCGCTGGCGTAGGCAAGCTTATCGTTGCGGACGATGACAAGGTACATATCAGCAACCTCCAGCGACAGATTTTGTTCACTTCTGAAGATATCGATCGCCCTAAATCTACCGTCGCCCACCAGCATCTGCAGCGCCTGAACCCAGGCGTAAAAATTGTTCCGCTGGCGGAAAGGCTGGCGGGTACCTCGCTGACCAAAGTCGTGCGCGAGGCCGATGTGGTGCTGGACTGCAGCGACAATATGGCAACTCGCCAGGCAGTCAACGCCGCTTGCGTGGCCGGGAATACGCCGCTTATCACCGCCAGCGCCGTCGGTTTTGGCGGCCAGATGATGGTACTGACCCCGCCCTGGGAACATGGCTGTTACCGCTGCGTCTGGCCTGACGAGAGTGAACCTGAACGCAACTGCCGCACCTCCGGCGTCATCGGCCCGGTCGTGGGCGTGATGGGCACCCTTCAGGCGCTGGAGGCTATCAAATTACTTACCGGCATGATGCCTGCAACCGGCTCTCTGCGCCTGTTTGACGCCCGACAACACAGCTGGCGCACGCTGGCGATGCAAAAATCAGCCACCTGCCCGGTCTGCGGAGGTCACGATGCGTATTCAGTTTAACGATGAGCCTCTGGAGTGTACTGCCGGCATAACGCTTGCCGCCCTGCTGGCTCAGCTTGAGCAGGGCAAAGCTGGCGCGGCGCTGGCCGTTAACCAAACCATCATCCCGCGCGAACAGTGGAGCAATTATCTGCTGCGCGAGGGCGACACTATTCTGCTGTTTCAGGCGATTGCCGGGGGCTGACATGTTACAGATTGCCGATAAAACCTTTTCCTCTCGCCTGTTCACCGGCACCGGGAAATTCTCTTCCAGCCAGGTGATGATCGACGCGATTCGCGCTTCTGGCTCACAGCTTGTCACCATGGCCATGAAACGCGTGGATTTACGTGGTCATCGTGATGACATTCTTCAGCCACTGCAGCAGGCGGGAGTGCATCTGCTGCCAAATACTTCCGGGGCGAAAACGGCAGAAGAAGCGATTTTTGCGGCACAGCTTGCCCGCGAAGCGCTGGGAACAAACTGGGTGAAGCTGGAGATCCATCCCGACGCTCGCTATTTATTGCCGGATCCCATTGAAACGTTGAAAGCCGCTGAAGCCCTGGTGAAGCAGGGATTCGTGGTGCTGCCCTACTGCGGCGCCGATCCGGTGCTGTGCAAACGCCTGGAAGAAGCCGGCTGCGCGGCCGTGATGCCGCTCGGCGCGCCCATCGGCTCAAATCAAGGTTTGCAAACCCGCGCGCTGCTGGAAATCATCATTGAGCAATCCCGCGTACCGGTGGTAGTAGATGCCGGGATCGGCGCGCCAAGTCATGCGGCCGAAGCGTTGGAAATGGGTGCCTCTGCCGTGCTGGTGAATACCGCAATAGCCGTCGCCCGTGACCCGGTGCAAATGGCTCAGGCGTTTCGTCTGGCCGTGGAAGCCGGAAGCCTTGCGGCACAGGCCGGGTTAGGCTCTCGCCACCAGCAGGCTCAGGCCTCCAGCCCGCTGACCAGTTTCCTGCAGTTTAGCGAGGAGAATGCCTGATGGCAGAAACCTTTACCGACCGCTGGCGGCAGCTGGACTGGGACGATATCACTCTGAGCATTAACGCTAAGACGGCGGCAGATGTCGAACGCGCGATTAACACACCTCGCCTGACGCGAGAAGACTTGATGGCTTTGCTTTCCCCTGCCGCCAGCCGCTACCTCGAGCCTCTTGCCCAGCGGGCGCAGCAGCTTACTCGTCAGCGCTTCGGCAACACTGTCAGTTTTTACGTACCGCTCTATCTCTCTAACCTGTGCGCCAACGACTGCACCTATTGCGGTTTTTCCATGAGTAATAAGCTGAAACGCAAAACGCTGGATGAAGCGGAGATTGAGCGTGAATGCGAGGAAATCCGGGCGCTGGGGTTCGAACACCTTTTGCTGGTGACCGGCGAACACCAGACCAAAGTCGGCATGGATTATTTCCGCCAGCATCTGCCGGCTATCCGCAGCCGCTTTAGTTCGCTGCACATGGAAGTCCAGCCGCTGGACGAGCATGAGTATGCCGAACTCAAAACCCTTGGGCTTGATGGTGTGATGGTGTACCAGGAAACCTATCACCCTGCGACCTACGCCCAGCATCATCTGAAAGGCAACAAACAGGACTTTTTCTGGCGGCTGGAAACGCCCGAAAGGCTTGGGCGCGCGGGCATAGATAAGATTGGGCTGGGCGCGCTGATTGGGCTGTCGGACAGCTGGCGCACCGATTGTTTTATGGTGGCTGAACATCTACTCTGGCTACAACAGCGCTACTGGCAAAGCCGCTATTCCATCTCCTTCCCACGCCTGCGCCCGTGCACTGGCGGCGTAGAACCAGCCTCAATCATGACTGAACAACAGCTGGTACAGGTGATTTGTGCGTTCCGCCTGCTTGCGCCGGACGTGGAACTGTCGCTTTCTACCCGAGAATCACCGTGGTTCCGCGACCACGTGATCCCGCTGGCGATTAATAACGTCAGCGCGTTTTCTAAAACTCAGCCGGGCGGCTATGCCGATAACCACCCCGAACTGGAACAGTTTGCGCCGCACGATGGCAGAACGCCGCAGGAGGTTGCCGCCGTGCTTCGCGAGTCAGGTTTACAGCCGGTCTGGAAGGACTGGGATAGCTATCTGGGAAGGAACGCGCAATCCTGATGTAACACACAGCAAGGGGAAGGATAAGTTTCGGTGTTTACCGAAAGAACGGCAATCTGTCGTTGTCGCTTCTCTGCCGTCCAAATACTGTCCTCTGGTCAGTTCAGATATCTGACCGGAGCGGCAGCAAACGCTTCCTCATGCCGTTCCGCCTTCACAACTGCCGTCTTGATTCTTCGAGAAAAAGCAAAAATGTAACCGGTTTCAGTTTTCTGTGGTTTCTTTTGTGATACCTGACACACAATCGGGTTAAAGCGGTTGTTGCCGCCCCCTGTGCCGGATAAATATCTCTGTATCCTTCGGACATTGAGAGCGAACTATGAAAAATATCGTGTTGTGTTGTGCTGCCGGTATGTCGACCAGCATCCTGGTGCAACGTATGGTTGACGCCGCACAAAAGAAAGGCATCGAGGTCTCAATCAAGGCTGTGCCTGTTGCAGAGTTTAAAGAGAATATCGAACGCGCCGACATCGTTCTGCTCGGTCCGCAGGTGAAATACGAGCAGGCCAAACTTCAGGCCCTTGCCGATCCTCTGGGTAAAAAAGTCGTCGTTATCGACATGATGGATTACGGCCTGATGAAAGGCGACGTGGTGCTTGATAAAGCCCTGAAAATGATGGAGTAAGATGTGGAAGATTTAGAATCAATTATTATGGAACTGCTGGTCAACGCCGGCAGCGCACGTAGCCAGGCCCTGACTGCTTTGCAGCTGGCACGCAAAGGTGATTTTGACGGTGCCGAGAAGGCAATGGAAGAGTCACACGAATTCGTTAAACACGCCCATAAAATCCAGACCCAGCTGATTGGCCTGGATGAAGGCTCCGGCAAGCTGCCGGTCAACCTGATTACCGTACACTCTCAGGATCACCTGATGAACGCGATGGTTATTCAGGATCTGGCGACCGATATGATTGAGCTTTACCGCCGCCTGCCGTTGGTGAAATAGTCGCTTTTAATGACAGGCGCCTCCGGGGCGCCTGTTGTCTGTTATAAAAAACCGTATAACCCGGCAAGTATCCAGCCAAAAACACACGAAATACTCACGCCGATTAATCCAGGCAGAATAAAACTATGGTTTATTACAAAACGACCGATGTGCGTGGTGCCTGACCGATCAAATTGAATAGCCGCGAGGTCACTTGGGTAAGTTGGCAGAATATAGTAGCCGTAACACGCCGGAGCAGAGGCAATGATATACGCAGGGTCGACACCGATCGCCAGAGCAACGGGGACTATCGCCGCCAGCGCCGCAGCCTGAGAATTGACAAACTTAGAAACCAGCAGCAGAACGATAGCATATGCCCACGGGAACTCTTTCACCATCTCCCCTAGTACGCTTTTAATCTCCGACATATGTGCACCAAACATGGTCTCCGCCATCCATGCGATACCATAGACCGCCACAATCGCAATCATCCCGGAGCGAAAAACCTCATTCCTGGAAATGGCGGCGGGATTCGTTTTAGTGATGATGATAATCAGCGCGCCCGAAAGCAGCATGAACATCTGAATAACCAACACCATCGAAAGTGGCTTACCCTCAAACATCGGTCGAAGCTCTGAAAAAGCGCCTAATAAGGCTACAACTGCAATCGATGCGAGGAAAATCCACATTGCAATCCAGTTAGCCATTGGCAATTTTTTATCCAGCAGAGTCGCCGTGTCGCCATAAACATAATGGTGATTTTCCGGAATAGAGATAAAAGCCTGGAATGTCTCGTCTTTATCTAAATCCTTACCGCGAAACCAGCTGAAAATACCGATGGCCATAATACCCAATAGCGTTGACGGAATAGTAATGGCAAGGAGATCGAGGAATTCCAGGTGATTACCGTTGAAGGTCACATTGCCGAGCATGGCGACCAGCGACACTACCGCGACGGAAACCGGGCTGGCAATAATCCCCATTTGGGCACCGATAGAACTTGCCGCCATAGGTCGCTCAGGGCGGATATTATTCTTGATGGCAACATCATAAATAATTGGCAGGATTGTGTAGACTACGTGCCCCGTACCACAGAGTATCGTCAGAATACAGGTAACAAAGGGAGCGACGATAGAGACATATTTGGGGTTGCGCCTCAGCAATTTTTCGGCAATCTGCAGCATGACGTCTAACCCACCAGAAGCCTGCAGCGTGGAAGAGGCCGCAACTACTGCAATAATAACCAGCATCACATCAATGGGCGGTTTCCCGGGTTTAAGATGAAAAACAAAGACCAGAATGACCAGGCCAATTCCCCCTAGCAGCCCAAGTGCAATACCTCCTTTTTTTGCGCCGTAGAACAGACAAATTAAAATAATAATCAGTTGTAGAGCAAATTCCATGTAACCCCCAGAAGCTATCCGTTAAATAAGATCCAAGATCCGCATATGAGACTTTATTGCCGTTCCCGCCCGTCCGCTTTTAGACAAAGCGATCCCCTCGGCGTTAATGACCCGAAATGTGACATGATTAGTTATCAATCAATTAGTTAGGTTTTTGACTATATCGATTTTGGATTGTTTATTTTTTGATACATGTGGAGTTTTTCTTCATCAATAACGACGGACAAAAAGAAAAAAGGATGTTGGAAATCGGAGGTTAATTAATTGATGAGCAATGAAGAATAAAGTGTTAATAGCATGAGTAATAAATTGAGATAAACGTCATACGCACGTGTTAACAGAGCTGAAGGCGATGACTTCCAGATAATTAAATCGCCATGGTGCAGAATAGAAGCGCTGTTTTACCGATGTCAGGCATAAAAAAACCCGCCGAAGCGCTGAGGAATCCCCAGTAATGAGCGGGTAAAAAAAGACAGGCATAGAGTTTTGTGATCTACTGATTTGTGCAACCAATTCAATGGGATCACCTCTATGCCTGCTCGCCAAGTATGTCAGAATTTCTTCCG
>NZ_DASYBS010000006.1:0-4907 GCF_036500665.1 Cedecea sp. | reverse complement strand
AGGCGGGGGCCTGAATATTTTCTACCGGAAATCGACTGCTCACGGTGTGTCCTCCATCATGGCCAGCCAGTATCGCCGGCCATTCGCGTACAGATAAAGCGCGGGCACGCCCTTTGTCTCATCGTCAGTCACCAGCACGTAACCCGCCGCATCAGCCGGCACATCCGCGGCTGTCGCAAAGACAGCGGCCGGGCTCTGGCTCAGGGCCAGTACCGCAAAATACATCTGCTGCATCTGCGCAACTATGGGCTCCGGTACCGGGGATGAGGTGAGAAGAAAATCATTGAGTGAGCCTTCTGCCCCGTCTTCAACATAAATCACCCCCAGCCTGTCGGACTGGTCAGGGGAAAAACATTTAACGATATAGTGCCCGGACGATATCTCAGCAGAATAGCGGCCTTCTTCATCCGTCTTCACTTCAGACGACTGCGCATAAAAGGAGTGTCGGGTGTTGCCCGTAAGCGTAAAATGCAGGGTGACGCCCCCGACGGCCGTGCCATCTGGTTTTTTGAAAACGCCGGATATTAACGCCATGTGTATACCCACAGGTCTCCCCGCTACTGTGCGGCTCTGGTTTTCTCAATGTCCCGTATCCCGGACAGCTGGTGATTCGCCTTGTCGATGGCTGCCAGCAGCGGCCTGATCCACAGCACAGCCTGGCAATACGTCAGGCTGCCGGCGGTAACGGCGCCAGAACGGGCTGCGTCAGCGACGCCGGGAGCGGCGTGCATTGCGCGGGTACGTAAACGGGCTGTGTAGTCGAGCAGCCCGCGAGCGATATCAGCAGGCACAGGCAAATCACAGGTTTTGTCACGGTGTAAAATCTCCCGGTATTCGATGACCGTTTTTTCAGCACCGGCATCAATCAGGGAATGGTTCCGGCGGGTGTGGTCGGCAATCTGGTTAAAGCGGTTCATGTTGAAAGCCTGGATGGCGATAACCTGCCGCTGGCCGTCGACATCCTTCAGGGCATCATCCGCACGCTTTTGCGCTTCCCGGTATTTGCTGTGGTAATGATCGACGGCCCACGATGATGCCAGACAAAATGCCACCAGCGTGGCGATAAGGTATCTGTTCATGTGCGCGTTATCTTTCCTTTACCTGTGTCCGCCAGGCAAAACTCAATCAGACCATTAGCCTCATTCACCAGCCCTTTAATCTTCGAAACATGGGCCGCTTTGACGCCTTTCCACTCGTTAAGCGCGGTACCAGACAGGCTGGCAATGCCTTTGTCGCACGTTAAGTCGGCGCAGGCCTGATTGAGTTCTTCCATCACGCTGACTTTACGGGGGTTAGCTGCTACACCTTTCGTCCAGTAGTCATGCAGGGCAGCGAAGCATTCTTCCTGATAAGAAATCAGCCTGTTCCGGATCGACGCTTTCACCTTGTTCGGGTTAATGCTGAACAGCCAGCCGTTGAGTTTGCGAAGGGGAATACACCCCATCTCGCGCAACTTTCCGTCAGCAGCAACCGTGGTCATATCACCATAGTTGAATTTTTCTCTATGAACCAAAAGCTTATGGTGCTGAGATTTCCAGTCCATGCCGATAGCCTCAACGACAGGCTTCATTGCAACATACTGAATACCGTGATTTTCAATGGTGGTCAGTGTGTCGCCCTTAAAAATAACGTTTGCTGTTACGGGATAATGCATAGCGTTTGCCTTTACTTTGAAATGAGCCTTTGCCGCAATGGAAATCAGCCCACCGAAGGCTCGCCAGCACTAAACTGACTTCCTCAAAGGCTCATTTCAAAAGGTCCGGATCCGGTGTGGTCAGATGCGCATTGCGGTGCACAGTGAAATTCAGATGTAAAAAAGCCCCGCTATCGCGAGGCTCAGGGTGTTTTTATCTTTCTGGCAGTATTTTATGCTTTCCGCCTGCGGAAACTATCCGCATTTTTCAGCAGATTATTCCGCCAGACTGACAGCACGTACCAGCACATCAAACGCATAGGGCTGACTGCCGTTCTCGTGCTTAATGATGGCCTGCACCAGCTTCATCATTAACCGGCTGTCGCGGGTGTCCACACGCTGGTCAGGTGAAACGCCTGTGGCCTGTGCCACACTGCTGATATAGGCCTGGGTGTCGTTCTCACTTGTTGGTGCCCAGCGATTGATAATGCCGGAAACCGTGTTGAGGCCATGCTTACGCTGATAGTTACGCAGAATGACGATCATCGCCCTGATGCCGTATTCAGGTTTAACAAACTGGCAGAATGATTTGTCCGTTCGCTGCGCTGCTGGCACCAGACCTTTCCAGTCATCACCCCAGCGAATGTTACCCGGGTTATTGTTGCGGATACCGCGAGGGCTATTTTGCTGCATTATCACCTCCGAAACGGGTGTTAATCACGTTCAGCACGAACCTCCTGAACTGCTCCACACCAATAAAACCGATGCCACCGCCGATAGCGACAGAAATGGATTTGGGCCATGCCATGTATTCCAGACCCGAGGCCACCGTCAGGGTCAGTGCGCCGCAAAGTAACCCTTCAAGGAGCATTTTTTTCCAGCCACCGCCGGTATAGGCAATTCGAAGGACGGCCATAACGAACGCCATAAGCACGGCACCAAAAGGCGTTTCTCCGCGCCACCAGCTCTGGAGTAATTCCAGCCAGTCAGGCCAGTTAGTGGGGTTATGGGGCATTTTCATAGTCTCTCACCTCGCCGGGCGGGTGCTGTGTGTTTAAGGGGAAGAAAAAAGCCCCGGTGGTAACCGAGGCTCAGAAATAGAAAAACCCGCTCAGTGGCGGGTTAGATTTGCATTAGGTTGAGCACTGAATGGTTAGCTACGGGGTTGCTACAAGGATATCAATACCACCCGGTGCTCAGCCGAATGCGCTTTCCAGTCACTCCGGGTTATCCCTTCTTCGCAGACTGAAAAGCCTGGTTGGAACGGCCAGCAGGAATTAAACCTGCATCATCAGCTCAATTTTAGAGGTGGAAAGCCGATGTAATAATCATTATACGATGGCCGCAAAGTTGCGGGTCTGGCATCCCGCTGGCGGCGTAGCTTTTCAGTCCTTCGCGCCCGGACTATTGCGTTGGTAGGCCAACATTGAGCAGGTCTACACTTGCCTGGTGCACTGTGCTGGAGTCGAACCAGCGGCCTTTGCCTCCGGAGGGCAACGCTCTATCCATCTGAGCTAACAGTGCATGGTGCGACTACCGGAATCGAACTGGTGACCTGATGATTACAAGTCAGTTGCTCTACCTGATGAGCTAAGTCGGCTTTGTCTGGACCGCTACCGGGGCCTCGAACCTCGCACTACAACATCGTGGTTGTCGCTCTTGCTGATGAGCTAGTGGCGGATGGTACACCGTACTGGATTCGAACCAGTGGCCTATTGCTTAGAAGGCAATTGCTCTATCCAACTGAGCTAACGGTGCTTTGGTGGCCCTTGCTGGACTTGAACCAGCGACCAGTCAGTTATGAGCCGACGGCTCTAACCAACTGAGCTAAAGGGCCGCGGTGCAAATACTACATAAGTAAAAACAACCACGCAATACCTGAGGTTTTTTATAGCGTTGACAGTAAAACGCACTTCCCAAACGCTCACCAGATACGACACCAAAAAAACTAGACCTTGGTATAGTCTCGCAAGAATGACGATTATCAAATTATGATCATTTTCAATATGTTATAAGATGAAGTAACTATACAAAAGCACAGCAAAACACACAAAGGTGCAGTCAACCACACACAAAGCACCGTAGCCTTTACTCTAACTAAGGAAGATCCATTATGTGGATGGTTCTTGACTCTTTGACGTGCCCGCGCACTGGCGCAGCATTTTCATGCATTTATAAACGTAACTATCCGAAGATGTTCATCTGGTATGAAAGCAATATCGCCCTGTGTCCTGGCGACAAAATTATGCCAGTACCAGCGAAAGGAGGGATTATCGTTAACGGCGAATTCAGAAAAATGACAGTGTACCATACCGCCATATTTCGTACGGAAGTGTGGGCCCGGCTTTATAAAGCCGTTAAATGTTCGGAAAAACCCGTAACCGGGAAGACAGACAGTCTGTATTTACCGGCAGACGTGAAGGATGCCTGAAGACCACAGCCATCACACTGCGCGCCCCGGGGAAGACCAGTTACAGCTTTGACAGCATATCAAACTGGCATAAAATATGGCTCATTTAATCGACTTTTGCAATACTTTGCTGCGAAAAGGCTGATTTTTGTTGTGATCGTGTTCTCACCACGCAAAGCAGTGCATCACTATCCATGCGCTTAAAAATGGCGCACATGTTACGCCAGTAATTGGCATAGTTATGATTCCAGTTGTCAGGTTTTACGCCGCACAGACTGGCAAGTTGTTGCTGCTGGTACACAGCTCGCCCGCTCAATGCTGATTTCACATCCTGCGCAGCGAGCCAAATGAGTTTTTCCAGCCGCCCGACGGTTTTACCTGCCACCTTACGCCCCCCCAGTCCGGCTTTGAACTCGGCCCACGCCCACTGCGTAATGCTGACCTGATACTCGAAACGGATGTTCTCGCTGTAATTCCAGAGCAGCCACGCTTTCTGGTGTTCATCGAGCGCCAGCACCGCCCGGCGCCATGACGCGGTAGAAAACTCAACTGGGCTCACAAGTGCAATTGATGAGCCTTTGGTGCGGGACTGCTGCCCGGGGATCGGCGGGTTACCCGGATTCACCATTCGCCCTGTCGCAGGGTCGGATACTTTCTTCCGCCCCCGGCTGCGCGCTGTCGCAGTAAACATCGCGTTCCCGACGAAGGCCACCAGCTGGCCTTTTGCTGAACCGCTCAAATCTGCGGTAGCGCGTTTCAGTGTTTCACGAATGTACTGCAGGTATTGATCGTTCATTATGCGGTCTCCACACCACTGCGCCCGGTCCCGGCAATCACCCCGATAGCCAGTACACGATCCAGGAA
>NZ_DASYBS010000005.1:0-20051 GCF_036500665.1 Cedecea sp. | reverse complement strand
ATATGAGTAAAGCGGTTGCGATCGCTGAATCCATCGGTATCAAGATTGAGAAGAGCTGGGGTCTGGGCCGTGTAGTGACCGAGATCTTCGAGGAAGTGGCCGAAAGTCATCTGATTCAGCCGACTTTCATTACTGAATATCCGGCGGAAGTATCGCCACTGGCGCGCCGCAACGACGTTAACCCAGAGATCACTGACCGCTTCGAGTTCTTCATCGGTGGTCGTGAAATCGGTAACGGCTTCTCCGAGCTGAATGATGCAGAAGACCAGGCACAGCGCTTTGCTGACCAGGCTAATGCGAAAGACGCTGGCGATGACGAAGCGATGTTCTACGACGAAGACTACGTGACTGCACTGGAACACGGCCTGCCACCGACCGCAGGTCTGGGTATCGGTATCGACCGTATGGTCATGCTGTTCACCAACAGCCATACCATTCGTGATGTGATCCTGTTCCCGGCAATGCGCCCGCAGAAATAAGATCACATACCGAAGAGATTTCAAACCGCAGGAAGGTATAACCAACGCCCCTGTGGCTTGAAAGAGAAAGGGTATTCATATCAACCGGCACAGGTCACTGTGCCGGTTTTTTTGTCTGATGGGTGAACAGAGAGGAAAGCGATAGCTAACTGCCTAAAACATCAGCAGTTACACGTTATCTCCGCTTGCCCAGCGGGGATAACCGGTTATAATGGCAGCCGCACACCGATGCGGGTGTAGTTCAATGGTAGAACGGCAGCTTCCCAAGCTGCATACGAGGGTTCGATTCCCTTCACCCGCTCCAAACACACTTCTTCTAACGTCTACCAAAGCCCACTAAACCCAGTAATCACAAGCTTCCCGGTAAAACTCCGTTATCCCAACGTCTACACACATCTACCCAAATCTATACATCCATGTGTATAGTAATGAGTATAGGACGTTTGGTTTACCTCGGAGCTATACACAATGCCCCTCACAGACCTTGAGCTACGGCGCTCTAAGCCGCAAGACAAGCCCTATACACTCAGTGATGGCGGTGGGCTTTCTATACTCATTGAGCCGAACGGCTCCAAAGGCTGGCGTTTTCGCTATCGCTTCGACGGCAAACCAAAAATGCTTTCCCTCGGGACGTACCCCACCGTTTCATTAACCGATGCAAGGCAGAAGCGTGATGAGGCTAAAAAGCTGGTGGTGTCGGGCATCAATCCCAGCGAAGCCAGGAAGCAGCAGAAACGAGATCGGCAAGATGTTACTGGCAATACCTTTGAGGGGATTGCGCGGGAATGGTACGACAAGCGGCGCGATCGCTGGTCAGAGTCATACGCAGAAGAGATGATGAAAACGTTTGAGAGCGATGTTTTCCCATACATCGGCCATCGGCCAATTGCCGAGATAAAGCCAATGGAGCTTATGGGGACGCTTTCTAAACTGGATGAGCGCGGCGCAACAGAGAAATTGCGCAAGGTGCGCCAGCGGTGTGGGGAGGTATGGAAATATGCCATCGTCACCGGTAGGGCTGAATATAACCCAGCCCCGGATCTCGCCAGCGCGTTCTCACCACATAAAAAAGAGCACTATGCCTTCTTGTCAGTTGCCGAGTTACCCGAGTTTTTCCGCACCTTTAACACATATACCGGCAGCCTGATCGTCAAGCTGGCTATGCGCTTGCTTATTATCACAGGGACAAGGCCAGGAGAACTGCGTAAGGCTGAATGGTCGGAGTTTGATTTTGATAACCGACTCTGGGAAGTACCGCTCGAACGCATGAAGAAACGCCGTCCTCATTGTGTACCTTTATCCGACCAGGCCATCAGTATTCTGGAACAGCTTAAACCGCTGACCGGTCATTACAGCTACGTGTTTCCGGGCAGGATCCACCACAGCAAGCCAATAAGCGAAATGGCTATTAATGTGCTGGTTCGCCGTATTGGATACGCTGGACGTGTAACTGGTCACGGTTTCCGCCACACCATGAGTACCATCCTGCACGAGCAGGGCTATAACACTGCCTGGATTGAAACCCAACTGGCCCACGTCGATAAGAACAGTATCAGGGGAACTTACAACCATGCCCAGTATCTGGATGGCCGGCGGGAGATGCTTCAGTGGTATGCCGACTACATGGAAAGTCTGGAACATGGGGGAAATGTGGTGCATGGAGCATTTGGGCAACGCGCATGACTGGATGTATAGACAGTGCCATTAGGCCGCAGTAGACTCAGGTAGACGAACAAAGAATAGGCTATGTCTAGGCTGATCCCCGAAAACCCGTGCACCTCTACGGGCTTACATAGTCGCCAAGAACTTAGAGGGCGTGAGGTGGCGTATGGATAACCCTTTGGATGAATTGCAAGCCAGGAGGCAAGCATTCATTAGCGTACGAGAGTTAATTACCAAAATTACTGATTTACACCCAGAAATGTCAGTAAGTGATGTGGCTGAGTGGATTCTGCTTAAAATACAAACTGTAAGTGGGGCTGTGCCGGAACTTTTGATTAAGGAAGATGCTGGTGTTCCACGGCGAGTTAATACTTGGGGGGCTGACATACATGTTACCAGTGAATTATTATTGGGTTGGTTGATAAAGCAGGGTAATCTTGAATCCCCATATCAAGTACCAATTAAAAATATTAATAAATCCGAGCCACCAATGGATTTTGATGATGACATCCCGTTCTAACGAAAAGCAAGAATAAACTGTAAGATATTTGGAGTTACATTATGAATAATTTGGATTTTTTTGGGTTTAGTAGGGTTGATATAAGTAAGTTATTGGGAGTTAATTTATTTGACAGCCAGGCAGCCCATGAATATGCAATACGACAAGGAATTTCTGATTGGATGTTGCCATTTACATCAAGAACTAACTTGACCCTCAAGGAGGTTGCATATTTAATTTTATCTATAAAACCATACTCAAATTTAGATAGGGATTCTACGGATGTACTAAATAATTATGTCGATTCATTATGGGACTCCGTTGACAATAACGAATTAAAGTCTACTAATATCATTGTTGATGATAGCTATGGGCAAGAGAGTCGTGTCAATTGCACCCTGATAAAAAATGAAGTAGAGCAATGGATTCTGAAAAATAAATTTAATTGGCCCTTGCCGATTCATCAAGATGATAATTTCGAAATTGACTATAGACTAACTAATAAAGTTGAGAGCTCTAATACTAATCTTCAAGAAGATGTTTTTTTCTTGAACGGTCATCACTCGAGAGGATTAGATCTAATATCAATAGTACTTAAACAGTTCTGGTCAACATATGATCCGGGTGAGCGAGGCACATCGCCAAAATCCAGTGATATTGTTAATTTTTTGAAGGAAAATCATGGATGCTCAGACGCTTTTGCAAAATCAATTGATAGCGTATTGCGGCCAGATGAATTAAAAAGTGGTGGCAGGAAATAAATCAATTTAATCATTGAGTTAAACAGGTAGCCTCTTCGATGAGAAACCCCTTATCCCTTTTGGATTTTTGAGGTGTTTTTTTAGCGGAGGACTGTTTTTTCATATCAAATTCATCTCTAACATCTCACCTGTTTCAATCTTCAATGGCTTAGCGCTTTAGTAACGTCAGATCTGTTTTTTGAGATAATTATCTATAAATATAGCCCTGTAGACCGTGAGCCACTATAGGAGTTATACAATGCCAAAAATATTAATTCGTCTTCCAGAAGTGCAACGACGAACTGGTTTCAGTAAGGCTTGGCTTTATCGACTTATGAGTTTGAGGCGCTTTCCATCCGCAGTGAAGATTGGAGTTCGCTCCATTGCCTTCGTTGAAAGTGAAGTTGATGACTGGATAAATCAACGCATTGATGAGTCCCGCAAGTAGATCATTTGATAAAGAATATCGGGTGTTCATATGTTGCGTGTTGTTGCGAAAGTTTTAATGCACCATCTGGCTATCGCAACAGCAATCAAAAGCTTTAACGAGGAATAGCAAATGAAACTGAAAAATACGGCCAACACTGGCCGGGGCCAAACTCACCCCAAAGAAAGTTACAGTGATATTAACCGCAATGATTTTGCCGCAATCGTGCCAATTGTTCCTGGTCAGATTGGTGGGCGTAAAACTGGCGTTGCGAGTGCTCGATCATTCCATGAGGCGCTAGGCGTGGGGCGTGTATTTACGAGCTGGTTTAATGCTCGTGTAGCTCAATATGGTTTTGTTGAAGGCGTTGATTATGCGCGTGTTGAAAATTTGACCACACCCAAACGGGTGTCCTCAAAATCCAGGCAGAGAATTGAATATGACTATCAGATCAGTGCTGATATGGGTAAAGAGCTGGGAATGGTGGAGCGTACACCGCAAGGCCAAGCGATTCGGCAATACTTCATTCGATGCGAGGAAAAGTTACAACGTATAGCACCAAAAGATACCACTGAATTGCGCCTGCAATTGAAAGCACGTATTACGGCAGCCAGTTATTTCAAGCCAATGTGTGCAGCGCTGGAGTTGGTACGCACTGAACAGGGCAAAAATACACTGGCGCACCACTACACGACCGAGAGCAACATGATTTCTCGCTTGGTGCTGGGTGGGTTGACGGCCAAGCAGTGGGCGCAGGCAAGCGGTGTGGACGGTGATCCACGCGACAGTATGAACGCCGAGCAGTTGGAGCATTTTTCATACTTAGAGCAAACCAACATTACGCTAATCGAGCTGGGGCAGCATTACCACCATCGCAAAGCCACACTTACCCAACTATCGCAGCGTTGGTTGGCTAAGTACCTGGGGGCTGAACATGCATAATCATGCCCCATGCCAAAAAGGAGCTTCCACCTTGGCTGGCATCCGTTGCCGTTTCGCTGGTGGATCTGCCCCAATAAAAAAAGGCGAGGATTGCGCCCCCGCCCTTTGGTATCACCTGAATAAATCTCAACTTTCTGGCGTTTCCTACTTTGCTTTGCGGCGCTGTAATTCCTCGCGCGCCACGCTGACCAGTCGGTTAATCTCCTCACTGGTTGTAACGCCGATCGCTTCGACTTGTTCCAGCGCATCGAGCGACGAAAGTAGGTGGCTTTCTGTCGCGCCGTCTGTCTGGCGTCGGATTATTTCTCCTTGCAGGGCTGAGACAATAAACCCTGCCGTGGATTCTCCGTCACGTTTTAACGTTTCCAGATCAGATACCACCTCATGTGGAACTCTGACGGTAAAAAGTTGTGATTTTGCGTTTTTGTTTGCGGCCATTACCAAAACTCCGTTACTTAAGTGTGTTTCAGTATACATAAAAATGAAATACACAAAAGCCTTGACCTGTGTTTCACATGAAATTAAAGTGAAACACACATTATCCACAGGTAGAACACAGCAACACCACAGAAGCAACGAAGCCTGGAAGTGCGTCAACACTAACCAGGCCCCTAACCACAACGATAGAACCAGTATCGAGGTAGCTATGTCGAATATTACCACAGCGCCGAAGCGCTTCACCTTCCTGTTTTTGGCCGTAGTTCGTGCCAATCCACAGGCCCACCCGCACCGCGAGGAAATCACCGCCACCAGCGAGGACGAAGCCCGTTCTTTGCTAGCTGGCCGTTTTGTCCTGGTATTCGCTGGCCGTCTGCCGACGTTGGGGGGAATCCATGCATAATCAAATTCCGATGCTTAATGTGGATCTGCATATTTCCCCAGAGTTTTCTGGCCGCATTTTGTTACATGTGAAACAGGGACGGGTGACATCAGATAGGCGTCTGCTGGAAACTGAACACGTCTCAAGCCTAGATGGTTTTATTGAGTTAGTACGGCTCGCTGGCTGGCGCATCGAGCCTCATCGCGGAGAATAAAAACCATGAACAAAAAATTAACCGGTCACCTGCCGGCGGGCAAACACACCCCAAAAACCGGGGGCGCTGATATTACGCCTTGCCCCGGCCAGCGTTGGAAGGATAAACGTGGCAATGGGGTGGCGGTGACCGGGGCCAGTATCTACCGGGTGAAATTTATTCGTGATGGGTATGAATTTCCATGCGAAATGCCGACAGACCGTTTTTGCGGTGAATTTACCCACGTTGAAAAACAGACATGCACCGAATGGCGGGAGGCAATTAATCCGCTGGAGAAAACCAGAAAATTACGGGAACTGATTATTGCCCGCCGGGAGGAGCTGGAATGAAATCTGCACCAAACGTGAAGGCACTCCCGAAGGATAAAAATACAGAGGCTGTCATTATCGCCGGGGCGGATGCCTGGGTATTTGCCAAAGACTGGCAGGGTAATAACCAGGCGTGGGACACGGTGCCACCAATAACGCTGGGGCCTCAGCAACTGGCAGAGCTGGATCACCTGCGTATTATCGATAAGGGGCGTCGGTTCGCGCGAGTAAACCGTGCCGGCGCACTGGCACCGGTTCAAATTAACGCCATCGCCACCCGGTTAGCGATGGCCGGGATCACTGAGGCCCGCTTTTTTTCAGAGTCCCAGGAGCTGTTAGAAGACTGGACGCCACAGCTTGCCCGGCTACGGGATGAGGTCAAGCGCGGGGAAAATATCGAGACGTTGATCGGTCTGGGTAGCGGCGGGCAATCCGCGACGCCGGATGAGTTGGCCCCCTGCGTTGAAACAAGGGACGACGGGCTTTATTGGGTCACGCCGAAACTGGATAAGGTTTCCGGCGAGATTATCCGCCCGGGTCAGTGGCTGTGTGATCCGCTGACCATAGCTGGGATCGGCGTGGAGGACTTCGAGCGCTATCTGATATTGCGCTGGTCTCCTGCAGGTGGAGAGCAGGAACAAACTGAGGCAATCCCAATGAGGGATATTGGCGAGCGTGAAGGTTGGGCACGGCTGCGCGCTGGCGGGCTTTCTGTCACAGCAAAAAACGGCCTGCGTGCGATCCTGGCAGATTATCTCACCCGGCGTCGACATGGGCTGGTATGGACTATTGCCAGCGCCACCGGGTGGCAGAACGGCGCGTATATCATGCCTGATGGCTCAGTTATCGGTGATCCTATATCACCGGTTATTTTTAACGGTCGTTCCGGCGCCGCGCGCGGTTACACCACCAGTGGCACATCGGAGAGCTGGCGCGACCATGTAGCGGCGCTGGCGCGGGGTAATCCGTCGATGATGCTAGGCATCGCCTGCGCATTGGCTGCACCGCTGATTGGGTTGGTGGGTGCGGACGGTTTCGGCGTCCACCTGTTCGGCGGTTCCTCCGCAGGCAAGACCACCACCGGAAATATGGCGTCATCCATGTACGGTGAACCGGAGGCGCTGAAACTGACTTGGTACAGTACGGCGCTGGGACTGGTAAATGAGGCCGCTGCGCACAATGACGGGCTTATGCCATTGGACGAAATCGGCCAAGGCAGCAACCGGCGGGCGGTCGCTGAGTCGGCTTACGCGCTATTTAATGGCGTTGGCAAGTTGCAGGGGGCCAAAGATGGCGGTAACCGGGAGTTGAAGCGCTGGCGGGCTATGGCGTTCAGTACCGGGGAGATTGACCTTGAAAGCTACATCCGCGCCGACGGCGGTAAGGTCAACGCCGGGCAATTGGTACGCCTACTGAATATCCCGATCAGCAAAGCAGCAATCTTTCACAGCTTGCCGGATGGGAAAGCACACGCCGACGCTCTGCGCGATGCCTGCCGCGCTCACTACGGTGCTGCCGGCCGCACATGGATAGATTTTCTGGCGGGTCATAAGCAGGCCGCCATCGATGCATACAGACAGGCAGAGCGGCGCTGGTTAGCTCTGCTACCGGATGATGCTGGCGAGCAGGTGCACAGGGTAGCTTCTCGGTTTGCCGTGCTTGAGGCAGCGTTGGTGCTCTCTGATAACCTGACCGGATGGGATGCGGAGGAGAGCCGCGACGCCCTACAACACAGCTTTAACGCCTGGGTTAGTGAATTCGGTATGGGCAACCGAGAAGCTCGCGCCTGGGTGGAGCAGGCTGTTTCTTTCCTGCAGCGATTCGGATATAGCCGATATTTGCCACATCCGGACACGGATGCCCGTGATCTGCCAATACGGGAATTGGCCGGATACCGTGTAAGGAAAAGCAGCGATGAAACTATATCGTTTCACACCTTCCCTGCGGTATTCCATGATGAGATCGCTGCAGGGGTGAACGCGGCCGCTTTCGCTCAGGTGCTGGCTGATGCCGGGATGCTGGATAAGCCAGCCAAAGGGATAAGTAAGAAAACGCTGACCATTGACGGTAAACAAGGCCGTTTTGTGGTGCTGTGTTTACCGGAAGATGATGATGAAATGCTTCCGTGAGGCATAAATAGGGTAGGTTAAGTCGGTTAGGTCGGTTAATTGGGATAGTGTATTGATATTGTTTGTTGTTTTTTTCTTAATTTAACCGACCCTTAACCGACTTTGACCCCACTTAACCGACCTTGGCAAGTATCAGGTATGGACGAACATCCATTTAACCGACTTTGAAAAGTGTTAACCGACCCCATAAAACTGCAAAGTCGGTTAAATATGGCAAATATAGTTTTGTTAAATCAGTTAGTTATTTTATTTAACCGACTTATCCGACCTAACCGACCCACTTTTGCTTATATATAGCGAAAATTTAGGGCATTCCCTCCTGGGGAAAGCAGTTTATGGCAACACAGATAGCAGCATACGGCTGGCTGGTGGCCGATGTGCAGAGCAAGCCCACCAGCAGAGGGTAACCATCCAAGAGCAGCTGCAGCAGCAGGTTAAACAGTAGATGCGCCAGCAGGGGAGCCAGCGGCGACTAAACCCAGGTCACCACGACAAAAACAGCTCCATGCCTATCCAGAGCAACAGGGCAGGTAAAAAATCCCAGCATGGTGCTGGTGGTTGGAAATTCCCGCATATTTAGCGGGCGCCGGTTCATTACTCGCATGTGTTCAACCGCCGGGAGGACGGTATGCAGGACAACGCTGCCACACGACAATTACTGCTAACGGCGAAGCATATTGCGTGGGTGTCACTGACTCAAACACCGTGCTACTTGCGTGCGATTGCTGCCGGTGGCCAGCGGTATGATCTACATGGTCAGCTATGCGGCGAGGTGACGCCTGAACATCAGGAAACACGCGGGTGTTGCTGGCAGTCCTGAAATCCACCCGCAAAAAAAGCGTGCGGCGCAGCAGGCTCAGAGTGTGGACGAACGACGGCGGAGAAAGTCGAGGTGTCGGAGCAGTCGGGATTATGGCGCCGTGCCGCCCGCTGTTGGCTGTAAGTATCAACGATGCTAGACGGGAGCGTGTCGCCCAGCGCCGGGAACGACGCATTGCGGTGGCAGTGAAAATCAGAGCCTTCGCTAATTTTTTAGTCTTAATTTTTCACTAAAATCCTCGCACGCGAAAAAAAATAGGTATAAAATCCCATTAGGCGAAACGTGAGCAAGGTGGAAAGATGCGTCAAAACATACCAGGTACCTTAGTAAGTAATTTAGCCAAAGACTTAGTTATGGGGATCAATGAGTCACTATATGCAGGCGCAGAACGGGCTTTTGTTCGAGCGAAGCATGATGCTACTGGGCACCGGGCGTCCATCCTCGGAAACATGCGCCATTGGTGCATGAACGAAGAGTTTTATAAGTCCTTACTGGCAAACGGCTGTTCACCTAGCCCGTTGAAAGGGAACAACTTGGTCACTGGAAAAAGTGGCATTTTTAACATTGGTCGTATCAATGACAATAATGTGTCATGGAATAATTTAACACGGGCTAAAACCAGGCAAAGATTGGCTGAACATAACCGTTTCATCGAGTCTCTTGTTCAGCCCAGCCTCTTTGGCGATCCTGAGGATATCCTTACTGCCACAGTGTTTTTTCTTGCCCGTTTTTCGGGTAGTTTTTCCGAGCAACCGGAATCACCGCTTTCAGTAGAGTTAGTTGTTCCGAGTTCTGATATGAGATCTTGGCTGTTCCGTGAGGACATCGGACTCTTTTTGAGACGATACGACCAAGTGATTTCGCAGAGCGACAAGGCCTTGCCGAAGCTTAAAAGCAACAAAGTTAAAAAAGATGGAACAGAGGAATAAATTGAATGAGTAGAGGTATTGCAGAGTTCCAGCCAGAAAGGTTAGTGCAGGTGCTCGCAGCCAGGAGACTCTCTCAAACGCAACTAGCCACGATGGTTGGGGTTTCACCCGCGACTATAAGCAAATGGCGTTCAGCTCAACAAACACCAGAAGCAGAGGCTCTTGAAAGGTTGGCCACGGTTGTGAACGTTGCACCCGAATGGTTTACCCGTCCGCTACCTGCCAAGATGTCAAAGCCACTTTTCCGCAGTAATGCGAGTGCTCATACAGCGGCAAGGTTAATGCTGGAAGCCCGTATTGAATGGGCCAATGAACTGGTGGTTAGGTTAGAAGAATATGTCGATTTACCAGATCTATGCTTGCCGATTCGTTCTTTCTCAAACATTGATGAAATCAGCGATTCTGACATAGAAGATGCTGCACTTGAGTGCCGTGCTAAATGGGGGTTAGGGAGGAACGAAATTCCAGATCTGGCATTAGCCGCTGAAAGTAATGGCATAATTTTAATAAGGGAAGAGACTGGGATTGCTCAAATTGAAGGGCTATCAGCATGGAGTCAGGAGCTTGAGAGGCCATTTGTCCTACTCTCTTCGGATAAGGAAAATGCTTTTAGGAGTCGCTTTGATCTTGCTCACGAGATTGGGCATTTAATCCTGCATAAAAAAGTTGGAAATGAACTGGATTCTGAACGTTATAAACTTAAAGAGAGTCAGGCCCATCAGTTTGCGGGGGCTTTATTATTACCGGCTGAATTACTGGCAGACCAAATCAGATTACCTGTAACGTTAGATAGTTTATTATTAATAAAACAGCGTTATGGTGTATCAGTGGCCGCAATTATAATGCGCTTACATGCTATTAAATTGATATCCGATGAAGAAAAGTTGAACTTGTTTAAGCGTCGTTCTGCACGCTGGGGGGCGAAATCTGAACCAGGGGATGATTACAGGAAACCAGAGTTACCTCGGTTGCTTAAACGTACAATCGACTTGTTGATATCTTCAGGATTATTTACTCTAGATGGTATCACTGGCTTTTTCGGGTTGTCGGCAACTGATCTTGAAATGTTATTAGGATTGCCAAATAATTATCTCAAAAGTCAGGCATCAGTTGTGCATTTAGCAACTTTAAAAAGCCAAATTAAAAATGCGCGTATGCAATCTCACTCATCAACTAGCAGTGTAGTAGACTTTGTTAGTCGAAAAGCTAGAGAAGACTAGTGCGTTTAAGGATAAAGATTTATGAAGGACCATGGTTGTATTAATTTAGCTCTTGATATAAGGGCTGTTTTTGAGAGGCATCATGAGTTATTAGATGACCTCTCGTTTCCATTCTTTTCTCAATTTCCAACAAACTCCTGTCAAAGTGCATCGGTTTTTTTAGGTATTTGTTTACAGCAACTTTTCCCGGAAAAAACAGTAAGGATAATTCACGGGACAACAAGAGGGGATGATAACTATCATCACTTCTGGGTGGAAGTAGATAAGAAAGTCTATGATCTTACGTTAGATCAGTTTCAGTCTTGGTTAGGGGGCAGATTTGATGGCATATCTAAGCCAATTTATTCTGAAAAAAAACACCCATTAGCTAACTACTTTTTCTATAAGCAGCGAGATGATATCACAGATGCTTTTGTAACCTTTGTTACTCAGCATGCTAATCTAAATGAAGTCTTAAATGCTTTCAATTTTTGTTATATCGAATTAGGTAAATTAGGATGGTTTTCTGATTTTAGTGATCTCAAACGAGATAAATATTAATCTACAATAAATATATAACACGCGGTTTATATATAGTGAAAGGATGTGCGGCTTATGTTGATGAGCAAACCTGTAGACAACATAACCTCCTAAATAACAAAAAGAAAAAGGCATTGTGCTGCCGTGATAACGTAGCATGATCAGCATAAACGACAGGAGTTAAGTTATGGCTGGTTTATTCAGCACTGGCGACGCTGGTGCTATGTTTGAGCACCTGAAAAATAAGTGGGTGACGTTTTACGATCAGCCGTCAGAGGAGGGGCTGATTGATACTCTGTTTCCTATGTTCCACCTCAGAGAGTGGATTTATCTGGGAAGGCAGAGCGATTATAAGGGAAAGCCAGAAGGTGAACTGAGCCTAGAAGCGGCTCTTGATAAATCGCTGTGGGAGCTTCCTGAATACTTGGTAGTTAAATCTTTGTGCAACCATACCAAGCACTATTCTTGCGATCCGAAAAAGAACACTGAGCATGTTACCGTTGAGATCAAAGGGTCCCCTGTTGGTTTGATGAAATGTAGTGACCAGCTAAACAGTTCTTACTTTTTGGTTGATGGACGGGATATCCGGGATATCTTTATGGCAGTGTACCAAGTCTATTACGAATATTTTGGTTGAACTTCTAGTTTCTGGTACGCTCACCTAACGAGTGGACTTTTGAGTTAAAGTGAGCTGAATCGAGGATATTGTATGTATAGGAATTTAATTTCAACTTGCGAGAATGTTGCGTCTACTGCTCTAAACTCGATTTGTACTACTCCCTTCACGAAATCAAAAACGGTTAATACCTCGCAAGCTAGGGCTGTGATAATGGATACACTAGCTGTGATAGAAGAAACAATGTGACAGCCGGAGTGATGGTAACTAAAATCACTTTGTTAAAATCATGAGGTGAAAATGGACGCTGATTTAATTTCTTATGAGTCGATGCTGGCTGCGCGCGATTCAGCAAACTGGGCATATTGGAGCATGATTGCTGCCTTTTTCTCAGCAGGGGCAACTCTACTTGCCGCGATAATTGCTTTTTTGACCATTAATAGCTGGAGACATCAAGCGCGTGCGCAAGAGGTGAGAAACTTTATTTTAGCGGTCTATAATTTTCATAATGTGATGATCAGAGCCCCGGAATTGCAAGCGGGAAAAGAATTAGAAGGTTTAGATTATGAATTGTGTATGCAAACGTACAAAGCGTTGTCATCGGTTTATGAGGCGAACCTAATGATTCAATCTGCCAAAGTAAGGGGCAAGACCGCGACGCTTTTCAGTCAACTATCGGATGTGCAAATACAGTATAGAAAATATGAATTAACGCGAGATGAAGCGGTTAAGAAAATTTTAGAAATAAGAACTTCAAGCCCACTACTAAGAGCATCATATTAACCGCTTCCAGGCGGTTTTTTATTGCCCATCACAGAGCGCCCATACGGACGCTGCGTAATGCGCAAAGCAAAGTCACCACGATACTCCGGCTCGCTGTGGGGGTAGCGCTGGTGGCTTTTTTTATTCTGGGGGGAGCATGGCAAAACCGGACTGGGGGGCATTGCAAAATCAGTTCCTCACCGAGCACGCCAAGAGCAACGTTTCCCCTAAGGCATGGTGTGAGGCTAACGAATTAAACTACGCGACAGCCCGCCGCTACATAAAACTACCTGCGCAAAGTGACGCGCAAATTGCGCAGAGTGCGCAAAACAGTCAAACCCCAACAGCACCTAAGGCCGGAGAGCCCTAGCACTGGCAATAAAACAGAGGGAGAGCGCCAAGAAAGCCCAATCCTCTTGAAACCACAGCATGAGCAATTTGTGCAGGGTATGCCAGGACAAGATGCCAGTAGGTACGGCCGTAACGTCGGCCTCTGTCGACATTAATTACATTGCTATAATTGCAATGATCATTGATATCATCCCGATTTATGCAATAATAAAAACTGGGTAAATAAACAGTGAGGCAAGGTAATGGCGAAGGCAAATGTTAAGGCTGTACTGCTCCGCAATGACCAGATAGAGGCCATGCGCAAGCTGCAGGGCGAGGTCCGCGAGAAGTCGGGTATTGGCGTAGCGCCAAGTATTCATGCCATCGCTCGCGGGCTGGTGGATAAGGCCTTGAGTCTAGAGGCCTCGGGGTAAATAGCAACCCACCTCACAACTACACCCTGAAGGATAAGCGATGGATATTATTTCAATTGTATTTCGGCAGCAAAATCGGCGAATTGCGACTATCGTGCCGAGTGTTGTCATTTCGGAGAAGCACAATGACACGCTGGAAATCACCGAGCATCCCGTGGAGCGTCCCACCACATCGGGCGGAAAGGGTAACGCCGGGGCCAGCTCAGCCGGTGCGGGATATGTCGCGGATCACGCCTACCGTCGCCCTGCCGAGGTGACAATGGAACTGGGCTTCGCGGGTGGCGGCTCGTTGCTGGATGGGGTGGATACCACCCAGATGTTCGATCTCAGCAGCGGCTTGTCTCTGGGTACCAGCCCCCGGGACATCTACCAGCAGTTGCTTGATTTGCAGCGCGAGTGCGTCCCGTTCGACGTCACCACCGGCAAACGCCAGTACCAGAACATGCTGATCAAATCGCTGGACATCACGACCGACAAGACCAGTGAAAATGTGTTGATGTGCTCACTGACGCTGCGTGAGGTCATCATCACGCAAACACAAAACAAATCGGTAGCCGATAAGGCGAACATGAAGGACGGCGTGAGCACCTCTGCTACCCAGAATACGGGAACCAAATCCCCTAAACCCGTTAATGAAAGCGTTTTGCTACAAATGCAAAATGGGAAAGATTACCTTTTGGGCCAACTGAATCGAGGCGCCAAATGAATAAGCAGGAAATGCCGTTGATGCTGTCGGAGCGGATGTACAACAACGAACCGGTGCCGCCGACGAAGCTGGGTATCGGCAGCCATCTATACTACGTGCAGGGGTAGTCATGAGTCAGAACTGGATGCGCCACTTTGAGCTTGTGCTCTCCGACGATAGCGGGGAAGGCATTGTGCTAAGCGATTTAAAAGTGACGTTCGAAATTGAATGGAGCGATGTTAAGTTTCCCAGCGTTGCCACGGTGAAGGTCTACAACCTGTCGCCGCACACCCAAAACCGCATCATGAAGCGTGAGTTTTCAAAGATGCAAATTATCGCCGGCTATGACGGTATCGCCCCTGACGTGACCGCCGATCAGGTCGGTAAAGCCCGTTCGGTTGATGCGGAACAAACCGGTCAGCGTGACGGGCAAAACTTCGGGCTGATTTACAGCGGCGACATCAGGTTTACCGTTACCGGTAAAGACAACCCTACCGACTCTTGGGTGATGATCCAGGCATGTGATTCCCTTGAGGCCTATTTGAACGCCTTTATCAGCACCACACTGGCAAAAGGCTATACGGTCAGCGACGTTTATCAACTGTTGATACGTTCCCTTGAGCCTTACGGCATCGCCAAGGGTAGCGTGCCGGAATTCCCGCCCACCGTTTACCCACGCGGAAAAGTGTTCCACGGCTTCGTTCATGAGTATCTTGATAACGTCGCAGATCAGTGCGGCGCAACCTGGCAGTTTGCTTATGGCCGGCTCGATATGCGTACCAAAGACATGATTGCGCACGATGCTGTTGTGCTGAACGCCGATACCGGGCTGGTGGGTATGCCACAGCAAACCATTGGCGCCGGTGTGAACGTGCAGTGCTTTATCAACCCACGCATAAAGATTGGCGGGCTCATCCAGTTGGATCAGGCCTCGGTATACCGCAATGCGTTATCGTCGAATGATGTGGCGCGTTCAGGCGTTATCACTGAGGAAAATCGGAACGGCAATATGGTATTGACGGGAACAGCCCAACAGCCCGCCAGCGTCGCCACTGATGGCGTTTATATCGTGCGCTGGATACAGTACCGCGGCGACACTCGCGGGCAAAACTGGTACATGGAAATTGTCTGTGAGGCCCGAGGCGCCGCGGACTTATATTCTGCATCCGCACAACAGAAGGTTTACTCATGAAAATAAAGACAAAGGTTTTTTCTGTCCTTTTCTCCTCAGCGCTGATCGGCATTAGCAATTTCGCTATCGCCGATCTTCAGTGTGGTGGATTCAGGCTCCATGCTGCAAGTGATGGTTGGACGCGGGTGAATGGCGAAAAAGTCACATCGCAGAAAATAACATTTCTAAAACAAAAAGATGACTGGGACAACATGAAAACGGACATGACCCTTATGCCGGCACGTGATGGCTTCATGTACGGTTTTGAGTTCGTCAAGCGCAACGGCAAGGCGTTTTTGAATGTCGAGCTGATCCGTGCCAACGTGGATGCGCCGCGGCTTATTGGCTCATTCGACTGTCACAAAGTCGCTGGCTGAGGGGGAATAAATGGCAAACGTTAGACCCACGAGTGAAAGTGAAGTCGCTGACGCAGTCCAAAAGAACACCATTTCGAAAGTGCGCACGGCGGCGCCGGGCATCATTCAGGCATTCGACCCAGAAACCGTGACCTGCACTGTTCAGTTGTCTGTTCGTGGCTTCAATCTGGGCGACGAGAGCAAAATCTCAACCAATCTGCCGCTGCTGGTGGATGTCCCGGTCATTTTCCCGCGTGGCGGCGGCGTCACGCTCACCTTCCCAATAGCGGAGGGTGATGAATGCCTTGTTGTGTTTGCTGACCGCTGTATCGATTTCTGGTGGCAGAACGGCAGCGTACAAGAGCCGGTTGATGGGCGTATGCGAGATATGTCGGATGCTTTCGTCATTCCCGGCCCACAGTCTCAGGTGAAAAAAATCAGCGGCATCAGTACCAGCGCCGCACAGCTGCGCACCGATGATGGCGCCGCATTTATCGAACTCGACCCCAGCAGCAATGCGGTGACCGTTACCACGCCGGGCAAGCTGACCGCTACGGCAGAGGAAACCACGGTCAACGGCGCGGTCATTTTCAACGGGCCCGTCACATTTAATTCCAGCGTGACGCAATCAGAAGGCAAAGGTGATGCGTCGTTTGGCGGCAACGTCACAGCTAAAGGCGACATCACAGCCGGCAGTATCAGCCTGCAAAATCACACGCACGGCGGTGTAGAAACCGGCGGCGGCAACACAGGATCACCGCAATGACCGCTATTGAGAAAATTAATCCGGAAGGCCTGGCATCCACCAGCGACAATAACGCCCCCCGCACCTGGCAGGATGATATGGCTAACCAGCCAGAGACAACCGGCACGGGCACCCACGGCGAACGAATGATTAGCCCAGACTCGCTACGGTCGGACAACCTGCGCCAGCGTCTGGGCTAAATACGCGTGCTGGCGGAGTGCTACGAAATGAATAAGGCTGCCCGCCGGCATCATTGTGAGGTGTATTGATGTTGATGAGTAAAGCAGAGTACGCCAGGCACCGAGGCGTTAGCCGTCAGACCGTCTACGGCTGGATAGCCAAGGGCGAGCTGGTCATGTCCGGCAAGAAAATCGATGTAGCGGCCACAGCGCGCCGGCAAAGCCCGACCCCGATCGGTGGTAACCCTTGGCCGAATCGCACCATGCCGCTCACATGGCGGCAGGCGGCGGAATGGGTGTGGGCCCATGATGACAAAAATCCACCAGCGGCAAATCCTGCAGAAGCCCGTGAACGCCTGGAGGCCGCCGTCGATGAACTTGGGTTCGACATCGAGTTTTTAGACGGTGATTTCATTGGCGTGCGGATTTACGACAGCGGCGCCACTGATGAAGAAGAACACTATTTTGGATGCGATGGTTACGAGAACGGTGCTCAAGCGTTTCTCAGGGCTTACCTGGCTTACACCGCAATGGAAAGCCCAGACGAAGAGGCTGACTGGAGCCCTGAGGGATTAGCGGCACTCTGTAAGCCATTGCTGGCTCTGTAGCGACTCAACGCGGCGCCCATGCTTGACGCTTTGACAGAAATTCACCGGAAAAGTGTTAACGTTGCAAGAAAACGAAACGGAAACCTGACACTTTCAGCCGACGAAACCCAAGAAACCGGGGGTAATGCGATTTTTTAACGTAAAAGTGTCAACCTGCAGCGCTAAGAATTGTTGAGGAAAGGTCGGCAGCAATAGCGACGAATATAGACATTTATGTCCAGTTTACGGCTTGGGCATGGTAAGAAATGGTAACGTTGCGAGCGTTACAAGACTGGCAATAAATTTATAGCATGGCGATGGTGCGGCACTTTTCGCGGGCAGATAGGAACAAATAGTAACGTTGCGGGCGTTTCAGTTATCCAAATCCTAGGAAATCTTAGGGTAAAAGCCGTTATTCAGTTACCTGACATCCGGTGATAAAGCGTCGTCGCCGATGTGCATCTGAAATCCTAACGTTCCTGCCCCGCCAACTCGAATGTATGCAAATGTTAACGTTCAGCGCACAGACTCGCTGGTGGTGCGAATAGTAAGAAATAGTAAGGTTCAGCAAGCCAAATCTTTACAAATCTTGGTTTCCAACGCTTCCCGCGACCAGATGCGTCGGCAAATGATAACATTTGATAACGTTCAGGCCGCCAGAGTAAAACCACCCAGGAGGTAAAACCATGTTAGATCACCACTCCATAGAACAGGCTCTAATCAGCTCAGCCCACCAGCAAGGGGTAGAACTGAACGGCAAAGACCTGTTGGATCTGCGCACTGGTGTAGCGGCCACTCTGGCAGCAAAGGAGCGTTATCGGCAATGCATGAATGCATCAATCTACTACTAGAAGAAACCAGGCCCGCGCTGATAGTGAGCAAATATAGTTATCGTTTTTTACTCCCTGAAATTGGGCTTTCATTCATGATTCTATCGATGAGTGGCTTATGATTTGAGAGGGCAAAGGTGCGAGGATTGATGTAAATGGCATCCTCTCTGACACGATATTGCTTGCCGTGTTTCTCCGGTGGTGGATATATATTACCGTTTCTTGCCCACCGCTGTAGGGTCGGTAGTGTTGGGGGGGTATCGGAGTAAATTCTTTTGCTCCACTCTTCCAATGTTAAGAGTTTCATTTCATATATCCCTCTCTCAATAGCCGTTGCTGCAGAACATCAAGGGTGTTGCGGACTGTTGATATATTCTGAGTGATACCACAATCTTTTAGCAAAATAGCAGTTACCATATTCGAAACATCACGGAACAATATCGACACCAGATAGTTTACTGATCCCCCTTCAATACGAATACGCCGCTCGACCGGGAGCGCTGCAAGCATGGCGCTAGACAATTCCTGCATTTTTGTCCGTGCAGCTTTCGAGTCACCTCGCATGTGACGAAAAATAGCTTGGCGGTTATTGTAGATGGCTTTCCAGTCCGCGAGTCCGTTTTCGTCCTCAATTGGATACAGCCGTACCCGACCATTGCCGCCACCCATCTGGAACCATGCCCGGGTGATTTCAATGGCTACATGTCCTTGGCTGCGATCCGCTGCCCATGCGTTAATTTCGTTTTTCAACTTCTCAATTTCTTCCATTCTGCGTCTCCTGTCGCTGAAAACTGATTACGATTAATCAGTTTTTTATCTGCCCCATAATCTAAGTTTTGGGTCAGAACATAAGGAAACAGAGAGATGTAAAAACGTGAGCCGTGTATGACGCTAATCACCGATGAGGACATGATCGAGATCACCGGTGCACATTTTCCATCTAAACAATGCCAAATACTGAGGGAGCACGGTAGCACCAGTGGAGTGGTGATATTCACGACAGAGTTCTACAGCACTTGCTCTGGCTGGCGGATTATTGCCACGGGTAACACTCCACCAGCGCCGATCCCTATATGGGTAAAAATCACTCGAAATCGCGGCAAGCAAAAACAAATGTGTATAGGAATGTGTGTAGTTTCATTTTTATAAATCCAGTAAATACCGTGGTTACTGGCTTTTGTTGATGGCGTTCTACTCCCTTCACCGCTCCAATCCAATCTGTTCCAAACCAAACCAAACCAAACCAAACCAAACCAAACCAAACCAAACCAAACCAAACTGTTCCTTAAGTACTTTTCGCTAACACATCACAAGTCACGACGTATTTGAACGTGTATATGCCGACAACAGCATTGTGGGAAAGACCGTCCGTCTTGCGGTTTGGTATTTTTTCGCCTTCATACTGCTATGAAGGCGTTTTTGGTTACTTGGATAGGTGACGTTTGCCTGGCAGGGGTTGGGGCGTTTACTCCTGAAGACATTCCCGCTGATTGGGCACAGAGACCAGTACGATGGTGTTAGCGATGCTGGAAAACAGCAGCAGGATAATCAGCATATTCACTGCGCTCACACCGAGCATCCCCATTATCCAGATATAACCGGCAGAGAACGCGATCTGGCAAATGGCAAGCACGGAACTTGCCAAGCC
>NZ_DASYBS010000004.1:0-84846 GCF_036500665.1 Cedecea sp. | reverse complement strand
CTCTTTGTTCAGCTCCTGGAACTCAGAGTCCAGTGCTTCGCGATCTTTTGATGAGTTGGTGTCGTTCGCTGCCTGGGTTGCCAGGTCTTTCATGCGGTACATAATGTTGCTGACTTCGTCGAACGCACCTTCTGCGGTCTGCAGCATCGCGGTTGCGTCAGAGATGTTGCGCTGGGCAACGGCCATACCGTTGCTCTGGCCCTGCAGGCGGGAAGCAATCTGCATGCCGGCGGCATCATCAGCAGCAGAGTTAATGCGCTTGCCGGTCCCCAGACGTTCCATTGCGGTGGACAGCATGCTGTTGGATTTATTCAGCGCGTTGATGGACGACATGGAAGAGCCGCTGGTGAAAATAGATAAAGACATTTTATATTCTCCTTGATGAACCTGATTCTCAGTCTCCTGACTGTTGTACGGATATAAAACGACACGACATCATTAAAAATTAAATCCATTTTTATTTTTTAGCGCACCACAAAAAAACACGCTTTATACAAAACGAAAAACTGACATTAATAGTCATTCTCATCTGTACGAAGCGATAATTAAAAAATGCGAAATAATAAAACCATAGCGACAAAATCAAGAAAATTCTTAAACGTGATTTAATAAAAATCTTACGCACTGAAGTTTAAAAAAAATGCCATCGACGTTAATAGAGCACGTTAGAGAAAACATGATTTTCACATCAAAAATCATTCACCCAACATTTAATCCTTACACTCATATTTTTTAACTTATACCCACTTAATTTAATAACATACACTGCGAATTGTCTTAAAACACATTGCGAATCACACTTTTATCGCGTAAAAAAGAGCCGAGGAAGATTATCTTCCTGATTCCAGTCCTTAACATCGCATTTTTTCCGCTTCAGGACCGTTGAATCTGTCACCGGGCATAAGAACAGGCTGTTCTTTCGTTCCCTCCGCAGCGAGCGGCTGTTCAGTGATGAATACTAAATGGACTTAATGATGACGAATGCATTCGTGGCGTTGTCGCTTTTTCGCCACGCTATCCGTTAATTATTACAGGAATGGCTTCTGCCAAAAATGAATAAACGCTATTGTTCTGTAAATAACTGGCTGATTGATATTAGTTCTGGTTCGATTCTTCATTTAACCAGTGGTGAACGAAAACGTCTCGGCGAATATCAATTAAAGCTACTTGATACCCTTACACAAAATGCGGGTAAAATTCTCACCAGAGAAGAACTCACCACGCTCGTTTGGGAGCGCAGAGTTATTGGCAATAATAGTTTGCCCAATGCAATCCATGCGTTACGTACCGCACTCGAAGATGATGGAAAACAGCAAAGAATAATCAAAACCATCCCTCGAAAGGGTTATTTGCTGGAAGCTGATTATTGTCGTGCCATTGACAAAGAAGAAGAAGACGTTCGCGATAACGCTGCCGATGCCCTGCAAAGCGAAGCCATATTCGATGAGGGCCACGCCAATACGGAAACCGAGGCGATGGCAGAGGAACCCACAATACAGGAAGACGCCTTCGCTTCCGATGAAAGCCAGCATCGTGCGCCAGCGAAATCCCGCCAGCACTGGTGGCAAGGTTTCCCGGGTATCGCCTTGCTCATACTGTTGACCGCGCTTATCGCCAGCGTTGCAGCATGGAACTACTTTGACGCCGGGCGCAATCGTCTGATGTATGAAGAACAGGAAAGCAATGTTTACAGCAACATTCACCTGTACGAAATTTCGCCACAAGGCCATGCTAACAACAGTAAAGATCAGCTTTATAACAAGCTAAAAGGCACCCTTTACCAGATGAATTTGCTGCTCAAAGGGCAGTCGATTGTGATGGATGTTTACTACCAGAGCATCGATCAGACGTTGAATTACACTTTTTCGCTGAAAAGCAGGTGTGACAATAAGCAGCTGGCAATGGCCATCTACCATTGGCGCATTGATATCAATCAGCTCAACAATTTGATCCTTCGGGAAACGAGAAGAAAAATTGGGGAAATGGAGGACTGCACCGTTGGTTAAATGGATCCTGAACTCGCTAATCGCCCTCCTGCTGCTGAGCATGCTCGGATTTTACAGTTGGCCTCAAAGCTCCGCCGTCTCCGGGAGCCAGGCCACCAGTGATGTGCAAATGGGTTTTTACGATCTCATGTCGCGCCGAAAAGAGGTCTACAACTCCCATATGGAGAATGTGAATAACACTATCTTAACGACCATCACCAGTCCGGACGATCCGCGCTTTATGCTAAAGGGAAAATTCACCCACACCGGCACCCGGCAGAGTCAACAGTGGTTTTCCTGGTCGCCAATTTATTACAGTACCGCCAGTAAGGGGTTAATGATAGACGGCCTGGTGGACTTAATGATGAATATGGATGTCTGGATGCAGCCGCTGCAGCTCAATGGACAACCGCTGGTGGTAGGCCAGAGCGGTATTATCTTTCTCTACCCATTGCATTGATTGGCTCCCTCTCCCCGTGCATATTCCGGGGAGAGGGGGACAACTCAGCCCTTCTGACGAACCCGGGCAATAAACTCATCCACCGAATTCACCTGTCCGGCAATCAGAATCAGGAATTTACCCAGCTCAATAGCATGGCTAACGCAGGCCAGGCGAGTCGCCTCATCCTCAATACTGTCTAAATCGGCGACGTGAGACAAACCAACGGAACGGCGAATTAGCTCGGTGCCGCAGAACCCCACCGCATCAATCCAGACTTTTTGCAGGAATTGCTCAACATAGCCTTCTGTCGCCAGCGCCACATCGCGGGTTTCATGACGAGAGAGCGTAATAAAGCGCTCGGCAAAGGTCAGCCACAGCGCCTGGATATCTTTCAGCCGCTGCTCGCGATGGCTTGCAGCATCCCGTGGGCCGAAGTGGCCCGGTAGCGCGCAATAGTTTAGCAGCAGGTTGCCGATGGCGGTGCCGATATCGAAACCAATCGGGCCAACGTAACCAAACTCGGCGTCGATGGCTTTCAGGCTACCTTCAGCTACAAAGATCGACCCGCTGTGGATATCGCCGTGCAGCAACGCTTCGGCGCTGGAGAAGAACTTATGTTTTAGCTGGGCCACGGCCAGCTTGAGACAGCTGTCGTCACGCAGCGCAGCAACCTGCTGCTCCAGCGCGGCCGGGTAGTTATTACGCTCGTGAATCAGATACGGATCGTTGAAGAAAAGATCTTCGGTGATTTCGCACATTTCCGGGTTAATAAAACGGGCGACCAGCGCCTTCTTATCATGCGGATGTAGATAGAAATCCGACGTGTGGAACAGCGTTCTGGCCAGATATTCTCCGAGCTGACTTGCCGCCTGAGGATAATAAACGCCCTTCACCAGCTCACCGCGCCAGATCCGATGACTCGAGAGATCTTCCATCACCATCACCGCCAGGGCCGGATCGTAATGCACCACCTTAACCGTGTGCTCAGGGCAGTGCTGATAGTGCTCGACCAGGGTCTGCGCCTCAAGGCGAGCGCGGTCCAGCGTCAACGGCCACGACTCACCTACGCAACGTACATAAGGCAGAGCCTGCTTTACGATTATTTGACTTGCGCCCTGGCTATCAAAGATTTTAAACACCAGATTAAGGTTACCGTCGCCAATTTCCTGCGCCTCTACCAGCTCAGACGGAGCCTGCAGGCCGCCAAACTGTTGAGCATAGGCCACTGCGTCAGCGGCGGTAAAAGTGCGGTATTGCGACATGGCGAGCCTCTCTGAAAATAAAGTCAATTAAGACGTTTGGACGTCTATACATCTGGAAGCCATGTTGGCACAATATGCTGCAACAACGCAACATGGAATTAACACGCATGCATAATTTAAAAACCACCAGCCTTGAAGTTAAGGATAACCAGCTCTGGATCCTCGACCAGCAGGCGTTGCCGCAGCAAAAAAACTGGCTGCCTGCCCGCGACGTGACGCAGCTGGTTGCCCATATTCACGCCCTTAGCGTGCGCGGTGCGCCGCTTATCGGGCTGTCTGCCAGCCTGCTGCTGGCCCTGCTGGCGGAACAAGGTTTTTCGAAGCCGCAGCTTACTGAAGCTCTGGAAACGCTGCGCGCTTCACGCCCGACCGCCGTGAACCTGATGAATAACCTCGACCGGATGAAGCAGGCCCTGGCGCAGGACGAATTTGTTACCGCGCTTGAGGAAGAAGCTTTACGCCTGGTGGCGGAAGATAAAGTGCTGTGCGACAACATCGCCCGGGCGGGCGCAGCGCTGGTTAAACCCGGCAGCCGCCTGCTGACCCACTGCAATACCGGCGGCCTTGCTACCGCAGGCGTAGGTACCGCGCTGGGCGTTATTCAGCGCGCGTTTAATGAAGGCAACGTCGCCAATGTTTGGGTGGATGAAACACGCCCTCTGTTGCAGGGTGGCCGTTTGACCGCATGGGAACTTGGCGAGTTAGGTATTCCATATCAGCTTATTTGCGACTCAATGGCGGCCAGCTTGATGGCGAAAAAGCAGGTGGACGCCATCTGGGTAGGCGCAGACCGCATCGCCGCTAACGGTGACGTGGCAAATAAAATCGGCACCTATAACCTGGCCGTGCTGGCACATTATCACGGTATTCCGTTCTACGTTGCCGCCCCGCATACCACGCTGGACAGAAACTGCCCGAACGGCGAGGCCATTCCTATTGAGCAGCGAGCGACAAGTGAAGTGACCGGCGTAGCAGGCAGTTTTGGTAGCGTGCAGTGGGCACCTGAAAACGCCCTGGTGTACAACCCGGCGTTCGACGTAACGCCGGCAGAGTTAATTAGCGGCTGGATTCTGGATACGGGCGTGGTGACGCCGGAGCAGGTGCGCGATGGGGTATTTTTACCTCAGAAATAATGCCCCTCATTCTGGCCTTCTCCCCACAGGGGAGAAGGGATAAAAAAGGGGATGTTGCCCGTGCAGGGGCAGCCTTTTACCTATCTTTCTTTCAAAAAATTCAAGGGTGACTATTTAAATCAGTCGTTATTCCGTTCACCCATAGATCTGTTTCCCCTGCACGTTCCGAAAACGGTGAACGTGTCAGGTGGCATTACGCCATGCCCCCTGACAACCCCCGGCGCCCGGCAAGCTCATCGCCGCTAAAGCGGTAAACCCACCGGCTATCACCCAAACAGTCGGGGTCGTTCGCGATTCGTTCCCGACGATCGCTCTCTTTCGCTGCTCCCGGCAACTCAACCCCGCCTGAGTTGGGTCATAACCGGGGGCGATGAGAGCCGGGGACAAGGGCGTGGCAGTGAGACTTACAGCGACTGTGACGCTCTGTGTAGCTGCGGATTTGAAGCGAGGCTCGGTTCCGGCTTAAATCGCCTCCGTTTTCTCTCCGACTGGCCAGGGTCCGGACGTCGGGAACGGCCGGAGGCTGAGAGCGTCGGGAACGGCCGGAGGCTGAGAGCGTCGGGAACGCATCTCAGCCGACCCAGGACTGGGAGATAAAACGGAGGTTTACCGCTTGCGGCGATTTATTTGGCCGGGAGTCCGGGGTCTCGGGGAAGTGACGGTGACTTCCCCGAGTCGTTCACCGGTTCGGTGGTGACATATGAAACAGGACTGGAAGTGAACGGAACCTTTACCGAACCTACATAAAACCCGGTATTTGTGACCAAGAGACAGCCTCTCGCTTAAGAAAAGAAACTGCTCGGGAAGAGAGATAAAAATACCCTTTATTCTCTTCCCTCAATATTTCCTCACTGAAATATAAACGAACGAATTTAATTTCCATTGCCGGGTTGACAATAGTATTGCTCATGGGTAGATTTCACGGGCCGAAGTTGCGGCCTTTCCTAACCTGACATAAGAGACTAATGGATACTGAATTTAGTAGCTGCCCGAACATGGCCTTAATGGCGGTTCGGGAAAGTAAACATGAAATCGATTGTGATCACTTCTTCGTTTTGGTGTGTCTCGCCGGAGCCTGATGCTCTCGTGTTGTCCCACCTCGACCAGGGTTTTCACGGTCCCGAGGTGTGTTATGAACTTCAAATCTACCCTTTTTCCTGGTGTCAAAACAGTGACATCAACGTTGCGTGTCCGGCCGCCCCGCGATCGGGTGTTGTCCGCACGCAAAAAACAGTCAAACTCAATTTTCTCTTCGAAAATCAGTGAGTTGAATCAACGCATAACTAACTGGCGTGTCAGTCCTGTCACCGGCCAGCTGGAACGCCGTTGCAGCTTCTCCGATAGCGAAGACCCACAAAGTCGACCCTTCGTAGCCTGATTCAGCCGTTACGCCGTTGGGCGTGCCTGCGCGCTATGCCGCAGCCCGCTTCCGTGCGCCACGCTGAGTTACGTCACTATTGGTAGCTGTTTATTCCCTGATGTATTCATCCCTGTACATCGGCAGGAATAACCACGTCCAAATAAAAGAAAATATAAATTTCTCGCCTGTTTATTTTTAAAAATAAATAGCGGGGAGCCCTGTGCGAAATTAATTAAAAACCGATCGCTGATGCGACATCGGGCTATTTTCGGCCGCCTTTAATCCGGCATTCACCGTGAAAAGCCTGCTGCCGCCCGGCGACAGGAGCACCACCATGACTGTACAAACCAAGAACCGTAATAAAAAAAGCACGCTGTCTATGCGTGCGGCCCAGGAAGCCAAAAACGGCATCGCAGAAACCCTGGTCAACCTCAATACTACCCGGGAAGGGCTGCAGGAAGCTCACGCCAGTGCCCGGCTGGAGCGGGATGGCCTGAACGAAGTCGCGCACGACAAGCCGCCTCACGCGCTGATCCAGCTGCTGATGGCGTTTAACAACCCGTTTATCTACGTGCTCGCTATTCTCGCCAGCATCAGCTTCTTTACTGACTACTGGCTGCCCACCAGCCACGGCGAAGACGGTGACCTGACGACGGTAATTATCATCGGCACCATGGTGGCGCTCAGCGGCCTGGTGCGTTTCTGGCAGGAGCACCGCTCGGCTAAATCCGCCGAAGCGCTGAAAGCCATGGTGCGCACCACCGCCACCGTCGTTCGCCGCGAACACGCGGGGCAAAAAGGAACCCCGCGTGAGATCCCAATGCGTGAGCTGGTCGTAGGCGACATCGTACAGCTCTATGCGGGCGACATGATCCCGGCGGACGTTCGCCTGATCGAATCCCGCGACCTGTTTATCAGCCAGGCCGTGCTGACCGGCGAAGCGCTGCCGATTGAGAAGTACGACACCCTGGGCGACGTTGCGCAGAAATCCGCGCACGACAAGGCGGTCGACAGCGAGAACCTGTTGGATATCCCCAACATCTGCTTTATGGGTACCAACGTTGTCAGCGGCACCGCGCAGGCGGTGGTGGTGGCGACCGGGCCACGGACTTACTTTGGCTCGCTGGCCAAAGCCATTGTCGGCACCCGGGCGCAAACGGCGTTTGACCGCGGCGTGAACAGCGTCAGCTGGCTGCTGATCCGCTTTATGCTGGTCATGGTGCCGGTGGTGTTCCTGATCAACGGCCTGATGAAAGGCGAATGGTGGGATGCCCTGCTGTTTGCCCTGGCGGTCGCCGTGGGCCTGACGCCGGAAATGCTACCGATGATCGTCAGCGCCAACCTCGCCAAAGGCGCGGTGGCTATGGCGAAGCGTAAAGTGGTGGTTAAGCGTCTCAACGCGATTCAGAACCTGGGCGCGATGGACGTGCTGTGCACCGACAAAACCGGCACGCTGACGCAGGACAAGATAATCCTTGAGCACCACGTCGACACGCACGGCCAGAAAAACGAGTCCGTGCTGGCGCTGGCCTGGCTCAACAGTCACCACCAAAGCGGTATCAAAAACCTGATGGATCAGGCGGTCATTTACTTCTCTGAAAATGAGCCGGGCTTTGTGAAACCGCAGGGTTTCAGCAAGGTCGATGAAATGCCGTTTGACTTCGTGCGTCGTCGCCTGTCGATTGTGGTGAAAGACAGCCAAAGCAATCACCTGTTGGTGTGTAAAGGCGCGGTAGAAGAGATGCTGAGCATTGCCACCCACATGGAAGAAAACGGCAAAGTTATCGCCCTGGACGAGCAGCGCCGTAACGCCATGCTGGCAATGACCAACGACTACAACAAAGACGGTTTCCGCGTCCTTGTGGTGGCCACTCGCGACATTCCTAAAGCCGAAGCGAAAAAGCAGTACGGCACCGACGATGAGCACGACCTGATCATCCGTGGCTTCCTCACCTTCCTTGACCCACCGAAGGAGAGCGCAGGCCCGGCGATTGCCGCCCTGATGGACATCGGCGTGGCGGTGAAAGTGCTGACCGGCGATAACGCCATTGTCACCACGCGCATTTGCCGTCAGGTTGGGCTGGAGCCGGGCGAGCCGGTGCTCGGCCCTCAGATTGAGCAGCTGAGCGACGCTTCCCTGCAGCAGTTAGTGGAAGAGCGCACCGTGTTTGCCAAGCTGACGCCGTTGCAGAAGTCTCGCGTGCTGAAGGCGCTGCAGGCTAACGACCATACCGTCGGCTTCCTCGGCGACGGGATTAACGATGCCCCTGCCCTGCGTGACGCCGACGTCGGTATCTCGGTCGACAGCGGCACCGACATCGCCAAAGAGTCCGCCGACATCATCCTGCTGGAAAAGAGCCTGATGGTACTGGAGGAAGGTGTTATCAAAGGCCGCGAGACCTTCGGCAACATCATGAAGTACCTGAACATGACCGCCAGCTCCAACTTCGGCAACGTGTTCTCGGTGCTGGTCGCCAGCGCGTTCATCCCGTTCCTGCCGATGCTCGCCATTCAGCTGTTGCTGCAAAATCTGATGTACGACATCTCCCAGCTCGCGCTGCCGTGGGACAAAACGGACAAAGAGTTCCTGAGCAAGCCGCGCAAGTGGGATGCGAAAAACATCGGCCGCTTCATGGTCTGGATTGGCCCGACGTCGTCCATTTTTGACATGACGACCTTTGCCCTGATGTGGTTTGTGTTCAGCGCCAACAGCGAGCACATGCAGACCCTGTTCCAGTCCGGCTGGTTCGTGGAAGGCCTGCTGTCGCAGACGCTGGTGGTGCACATGCTGCGTACCCAGAAGATCCCGTTCATTCAGAGCACCGCCGCCTGGCCGGTGATGATGATGACCGGGCTGGTGATGGCGGTCGGTATTTACGTCCCGTTCTCCCCACTCGGGCCGTTGGTTGGGCTGCAGGCGCTGCCGTGGCAGTACTTCCCGTGGCTGGTCGGCACCCTGCTGGCCTACTGCTGCGTGGCCCAGGCAATGAAAACGTTCTACATGCGCCGCTTCAAACAGTGGCACTAACGCTGCGTTAAACACGGTAATAAGGTGCCGCTTCGGCGGTGCCTTTCAGGCAGGCAACACAAGCTGGAAAGCATCATGGAAAAGCGACATTCCCTTATTTTCCTGATTAAAAATAAGACCATCGCGTTGGTTGTCTTATTTTTAATGAAAATAACCCGCGTCCTTCGCGTCCGTGCCCTGGCAGGGTTCGCCGAAGGGAAAATTAACTACCGACACGCTAAAGCATTACTGAACCTCGCCAGCGCCATACATCGTTTTTCGATCAGGTTACTGCGTTTTGTTACACCACCCGCCCTTAAGAGGGGGAATTAATCATGTCCGGAACTACTCTGTTAATTAACCTGGCTGGCGCCATCGCGTTGCTGCTCTGGGGCAGCCATATGATTTCAACGGCGCTGCAGCGCGGCTTCGGCACGCCGCTGCGCAACTGGATGGGACGCCACCTCACCAACCGCTGGACAGCCCTGCTTGCCGGCATTGGCATTACCGGCATTCTGCAAAGCAGCACCGCGGTGAGCATGATGGCGACGTCATTTACCGCTGCGGGAACGCTAAGCCTTGCTCCCGCTCTGGCGGTGATGCTCGGCGCCAATATCGGCTCCACGCTGGTGGTACAGCTGATGAGCTTTAACATGGAGATAGCTATTCCGCTGCTTCTGCTGGCCGGTTTTGGGGTCTTTAAGCTGCGAGACCATTCCAATTTTGAGAGCGTGGGCTGCGCCTTAATTGGCCTTGGGTTGATGCTGCTTGCCCTGCATATGCTTAGCGGCACGCTGGCGGACATTGAGGTCACGCCGGTATTTCATGCCGTCATGCAGGGGCTAGAGGGGGACGTATTAATCGCCCTGCTGGTGGCAGCTATCCTGACGCTGCTGTGCCACTCCAGCGTGGCGATTATTTTACTGATAGCCTCCCTCGCCGCGACCGGCGCGATGACGCCAGCTACCGCGCTGGTGCTGGTGCTTGGGGCGAATATCGGCGGTGCCTTACCGCCGGTGCTTAACGCCGGGTCCGCCGTGGCTCGCCGCCTGCCGGTGGGCAACCTGATAGTTCGCCTGTCCGGCTGCGCGCTGGCGTTACTGCTGCTGCCTCTGCTGACGGATATCGCACAAAAATCCGGGCTGAACACGCCGCAGCTGGTGGTGTGGTTCCACACGGCCTTTAGCGCAGTACTTGCGCTGTTATTTATCGGCCTGACCGCGCCGATGGCCCGGTTCCTCGAGCGACTGTTCCCGGAAGAAGAACGCGTGGGCGACCCGGGCATGCCGATGTATCTCGACGATGCCGGCCTCGAGGTCGCTTATATCGGCCTGTCGAATTCGGTTCGCGAATCGCTGCGCGCCGCCGACATGCTCACCATCATGCTGGATCGCCTGCTGGTGCTGTTTGTGACTCAGGAAAAACAAGCCGCCGATGAAATTCGCCAGCTTGACCAGTCGGTCGATCTGCTCAGCGCGGCGGTTCGCGCCTATCTGGCCGACATTGGTCAGGACGGGCTGAATGATGCGGATGCCGATCGCGCCCAGGAGATCCTGATGTTCATCATCAACTTTGAGCACGCGGGCGACATTCTCTCCAGCAATCTGACCCAACTGGCAACCCGCCGCGCGCGCCGGGGCGAACTGTTCAGCGACTTTGAGCTACACAATATTCGCCTGCTGCACGCGGAGATCCTCACCAGCCTGCGTCTCGGCATAGCCGCGTTTATGCGGGAAGATTTATCTGCCGCCCACCAGCTGGTGCAGCGCAAAGAAACCATTCGCCAGCTCGAGGCCTCCGCCAGCCGCGAGCATTTCAAAAAGCTGCGTGAGGACAAAAATGCCTGGGCGGAATCCGGCGATATTTTCCAGCGTGTACTGCGGGACTACCGGCGCGTGCATCATCATATTGCCGCCGTGGCCTACCCGGTGATTGATCGCCTTGGCGATAAGTCGCTGCGGTTTATCGACACGTCGCCGGACGTTTAAAAAAACAATAACCGCCGTCGTGCGGACGAGAGTTTTTTCAAGGAAAGCAACGTTAAGGTACAGAAAAGTGAGAGTTTTAATCTGCTCAGGTCGGTTTTATGCCGACACCCATACCCTCACCCACGTGCTGGATTTATATGCCCGCACGCAAACGATCAACGTGCTGATTCACGGGGGGCATCAGTCGCTCGGCGGCGCCATTGAAACCTGGGCACGCGGCACCGACGTGCACGTCATCCGCTACCCGGCCAACTGGGCGCTGCACGGTAAATATGCGGAAACCAGGCGCAACCTGTTTATGCTGGAAGACAGCCGCCCTGACGTTCTACTGGCTTTTCCTGGGGGAGAAGACACGGCGGAGTGCATACGAATGGCGCGCAATTCCGGCGTGAAGGTGATCGAGATTTAATGCAGACGGGCTGCGGCATGTTTCAGCTACCGCAGCCCGATTGTTTTATGCCACGACGGGCGCAAGGTTGACGTCTTTCAGGAACTCGGTAATACGCGGATTCTCTCCGCTGCGCAGCGCCTGCGGGGAGTCATCGCAAACCACGCGTCCTTTTTCCATAAACACAATTCTGTCCGACACGCTGAACGCGAAGTTCATTTCGTGGGTGACGATCACCATCGTTATGCCCTCGCCCGCCAGGTTCTCGATCACCTGCAGCACCTCATTCACTTTTTCAGGATCGAGCGCCGAGGTTGGCTCATCGAACAGCATAATTTGCGGGCGCATCATCAGGGCCCGGGCGATAGCCACCCTTTGCTGTTGCCCGCCGGAAAGCTGATGAGGATATTTGTGAGCGTGCTCCAGCATGCCGACCTTGCGCAGCAATACGCAGGCCTCACGCTTTAGCTCTGCATCCGTCGCCAGGCGATGGTAGTGCGGCGCCAGCATCAGGTTTTTCATTACCGTTAAGTGCGGGAACAGGTTAAACCCCTGGAAAACCATGCCGATATTCAGCCGGTGTGCGGCGTTTTCCACGTACTGAGGCTTCTGAGCCCCCTGTTTTTCCAGGCGAATAAACGGCTGCCCGTTAATCAGGATCTCCCCGTTATCCAGCTGTTCCAGGCCATTCAGCAGGCGGATAAGCGTCGTTTTCCCGGAGCCGGACGGGCCAATCACCGACACCACTTCGCCAGGCTTTATATCCAGGTTAACCGCACCAAGCACCTCCACGTTGTTATAGGCTTTATGCAGCTTACGAGCCTGCAGCGCGGGAACGTCTGATGCCAACGGCGCGCGTGATACCTGCCCGCTTTCCTGGGCGGCCATCGCTTCCAGTTCGACTTCCGGAAGGCGGACGGTTTTACGCTGGGTGACATCCAGCCGTTTTTCCAGCAGCTTCAGCAAGAAGTCAAAGACCGTCACGATAAACACATAATAGAAAGCCACCGCCGCCATGGTTTCCATCACCAGGAAGTTTTGCGAGTAAAGCCGCTGCCCGACCATCAGGATCTCGGTCAGCGAAATCACCGAGACCAGCGAGCTAAGTTTCACGATGGAGATGTACTCGTTGGCCAGCGACGGCAGCGCCACCCGCAGCGCCTGCGGCACGATAACCAGCCACTGAATGCCGGCGTAACGCAGCCCCAGGGCATGGGCAGCCTCACGCTGGCCGCGAGGAATTGCCAGCAGGCCGCCGCGGTGGATCTCCGCGATATAGGCCGTTTCGCTCAACACCAGCGCGATAAGCCCCGCCCAGAAAGGATCGCTCAGCAGGGCCGAACTACCCGGCAGCGCCTGAGGCAGGTTGTAGACAAAGATAAGCAGCACCAGCAGCGGCAGGCTGCGAAACAGCCAGATATAGGCCCGTGCCGGTAAAGAGAGCCAGGGAGAGGCTGCCTGTTTGCCCAGCGCCAGAAGAAAACCAAAGCCAATACTGATTATCCAGCTCAGCAGGCTCAGCTTAATCACGGTCCAGGTCGCCTGCCAAAAATCAGCGTTGCTAAACAGGCTGAATAAATAGTTCCAGTCAAAAGACATATCCGCACTCCCCGGCGATGGTGATTACAAACTGCTGGCCTGAATTTCGGCTTCGGACGGCTCCGCCAGGTGATACTTTTTCACTAAGGCCGAGTACTTGCCGCTGGCCTTAAAGGCCGCAATCCCGTCGTTCAGCGCTTTTTTCAGCTCAGGGTTGGTTTTGCTCACCCCCAGGCCCACCAGCACCGGGTACAGTAGCTCCGTGGAGGTCACGACCAACCGCCCATTCATTTTATCCACCACCTGGCTTGCCACGGCGGCATCGGTCATCTGCACTTCTACCGCATGGGAAAGTAACGCCTGGGTGGTCTGCGGGTCGGTTGAAAACTCGCTCACCGCAATCGGCTTCAGCCCCTGCTTGACGCAGTAATCGGCCGACAGCGTGTGCAGTTTTTCCAGCCAGTAGGTGCCCTGCATCGACCCGACTTTGTGTCCGCAAAGCTCCTCCGGTTTGGTCGGCTTAAAGCTGGCGTTGCTGAGGGTCAACAGCGACTCGCCGGTTTTCAGGTACGGCACCATGTCGATAACCTTCTGGCGCTCGGGGGTGATAAACAGCGCGGAGGCAATCAGCTCGAAGCGCTTCGCCTGCAGGCCGGGGATCAGGCTGGTAAAGCGGGTATCCACATAATTAGGTTTGAGCTTCATCGCCTCGGCAACGCCGTTGATAAATTCAATATCAAACCCTGCGGGCGTTTTGCCGTCGAGATATTCGTAAGGCGGGAAGGTGATGTCGCTGCCCACCGTAAGCTGGCCGGGGGTCATCACGGCGGCCTGAGCCCCGCCGCTGAGCAGTAAAGGCAGCGCCGCCGCCATGCAGGTAAATAACGCCTTGCTATGTGAAGATGTAAACATGCGATGACTCCAGTGCAGGTGATAAATCATTTTTTATTGGCTCCGTAACGGAGGCGCTTTTCACAGCTTATGGTTTCCCCCTGGCTACTGCCTTGCAATATATTCGCCAGGACGATAATCATTCGGTGAGCGTTTGCGATTGAGCCATGCTGCAGGAGAAAGGCTCGGGGATAAAGGACGAAAAATATTCCTTACCTCTATAAAAAATTGTTTTAAGGCAATGGTTATTTTTTTGCACCAGCGCAGCGCAATACTTTAATTTTCTGAGGGAAAGCGAATAGAGACATATTTCAGGCAGATAATAGCGACATAAAATATTTATCCGCACCAAAAAAGTGCAGCTTATTTTTTATTGCCACTTTTTGGGGATAATTCGTGACCAATAAAAATGAAAATATTTTTTCTGAGCATCATTTTTACCGTTAACGCCTACCACGGCGGCATTTGGCACAGGCTTTGCTACTCACAGAAATAACTGGATAGCCTGAAACTATCTTGCAAGGTCCACTGCCAATAAAAAACCGGGGTTAGCACCATGACACATTTCACGCTCAAGCAGCTCAAGTACTTTGTCACCGTCGTTGAGGCGCAAAGCATCGCCGAAGCCTCAAGGCAGCTGCATATCGCCCAGCCTTCGGTTTCTATTGCTATCAAGAACCTGGAGGACACCTTTGAGCAGCAGTTTTTTATTCGTCACCACGCCCAGGGCGTCTCGCTCACGCCCGGCGGGCTGCGTTTTTATGAAAAAGCCCGCGAGCTGCTGCGGCTTTCATACCAGTTTGAGCAAAATGCCAAAGCGGATAACGACCTTGTGTCCGGCACCATCGCCATCGGCTGCTTCGAATCAGCGGCGCCGCTTTACCTGCCGAGGCTCATCGCCGGGTTTCGCAAGATTTACCCTGAAATTACCATCCGACTGTACGACGGCGAGCAAAATGAGCTGACCCACGGGCTGCATCGCGGGCGCTTTGACCTGGCGTTTATGTACAACCTCGAGCTGGAGAGCACGCTGCATACCGAAAAGTTGAACGCCCCGCAGAAACCTTATGCCCTGCTGCCTGCGGCTCATCCGCTGGCGAAGAAAACGTCCGTGACGCTGAAAGAACTCAGCCGTGAACCGATGATCCTGCTGGACGTCATCCCCAGCAAAAGCTACTTCATGAACATTTTCACCGACAAAGGCCTGCACCCTGAGGTGGCCTACAGTTCGCCATCGATAGAGATGGTGCGCTGCATGGTCGGCCAGGGGATGGGATTCTCAGTGCTGGTCACCCGCCCCTGCACCGACGTGACCTATGACGGCCAGCGCGTTACGCAGGTGGAAATAGTCGATGAAATGGCCGCCTCAACGCTGGTGATGGCTTATTTACGCCATAACGAACCGACGCGCCCGACGCGTTTATTTATGGATTACTGCCGTACTTTTGAACTGATGCCGGAGGCCGTGATTGAAGAGTAAAAAAACGTGAAACACAGCCTTAAAATACAGGTGATTCATAGCCTGTATATTGAGGCTACTTTATTTATTCCTTATCCCTAGATTTATAATATTTTACGGAATGGCTGCTGCCAAATAACCTTGTGCCATAGCGAAGCTGCGCTGAATCTTATTTTCCCGGCACCAAGGAAACAGACATGACCGTAATAAAAACACAGACAGATACCCTCGTGATAGGCGCCGGTCAGGCCGGGATCGCCATGAGCGAGCACCTGACGCGCCTCGGTATTCCCCATCTGGTGCTGGAGAAAAACCGCATTGCCGAAGCCTGGCGCAGCGGACGCTGGGATTCGCTGGTGGCGAACGGCCCGGCCTGGCACGACCGTTTCCCTGGGCTGGAATTCAGCCAGGCCGATCGGGACAGCTTTATCCCTAAAGACGAGGTAGCTAACTACTTCGAAGATTACGCCCGCAAGTTTGAGGCTCCGGTAAAAACGGGCGTAGAGGTAAAAAGCGTGACGCGCAATCACGGCAGGCCGGGGTTCACCGTGGAAACCAGCGACGGCGTCGTAGAAGCGAAGCATATCGTCGCCGCAACGGGGCCTTTCCAGCGCCCGGTCGTACCGGCCATTGCTCCGGAAGATGGCAGGCTCTACCAGATACATTCCGCTGCCTACAAAAACCCGGCCCAGCTGCCTGCCGGAGCCGTATTGGTGGTGGGCGCGGGTTCATCCGGGGTGCAAATTGCCGACGAGATCCAGCGTTCGGGTAAGCAGGTTTATCTCTCCGTCGGCGCGCACGACCGGCCGCCTCGCGCTTACCGCAATCGTGATTTTTGCTGGTGGCTGGGCGTGCTAGGGCTGTGGGATGCGGCGGCCAATCAGCCCGGCAAAGAGCACGTCACCATTGCCGTGAGCGGCGCACGCGGCGGCCACACCGTTGATTTTCGCGCCCTGGCGCATCAGGGCATTCACCTTGTCGGCCTGACCCAGCGTTTTGCCGAGGGGAAGGTCTTTTTTGAAGATAACCTCGCCCATAACATCCGCCAGGGCGATGAAAGCTACCTTGCCCTGCTGGACGCCGCCGATGCCTGGATTGCCCGCAACGGGCTTGATCTGCCGGAAGAACCGCAGGCCCGCGTCTTCCCGCCGGACCCGCTTTGCGTCACCCAGCCAACCCTTGAGCTGAACCTTGCCGAGACCGGTATCACTTCTATTATCTGGGCGACCGGGTACGCGCCGGATTACGGCTGGCTGCAGGTGGACGCTTTTGATGCCCAGGGCAAACCCCGTCACCAGCGCGGCGTTTCCAGCGAGGCTGGCGTCTATTTCCTGGGGCTGCCGTGGCTGTCCCGCCGGGGATCAACGTTTATCTGGGGCGTGTGGCATGACGCGAAATACATTGCCGACCACATTGAAACCCAGCGCAATTACAGCCGCTATTCCGACGCTGCCCAGCGTTAACCCTTTTGCCGATAAGGAATTGACCGATGCCTACCCATACGCGTATTCGCATGTTTAACACCAAAGAAACCTACCCTAACCAGTCGCTGAACAACGACCTCTGCCAGGCGGTTCGCGCCGGAAACACCGTCTATGTTCGCGGCCAGGTGGGAACCGACTTTGACGGCAATCTGATTGGACTTGGCGACCCACAAGCTCAGGCCGAACAGGCAATGAAGAACGTCAAACAACTGCTGGAAGAGGCCGGAAGCGACCTTTCGCATATCGTTAAAACCACCACCTATATTATCGATCCCCGCTACCGTGAGCCGGTGTATCAGGAAGTGGGCAAATGGCTGAAAGGCGTATTTCCAATCTCCACCGGGCTTGTGGTGTCCGCCCTCGGCCAGCCGCAGTGGCTGATGGAAATCGATGTTATCGCGGTGATCCCCGACGATACTGAGGGTGGCAAATGACATTTTCTATCGCCGCACGCTGCCGGGAAACCGGCCAGCTTGGCATCGCCATTAGCTCGTCCAGCATCGCGGTCGGCGCACGCTGCCCGTGGCTGTTGCCGGGCGTCGGCGCGGTGTCGAGCCAGAATATCACTCTCCCCGCGCTGGGGCCGATGGTGCTGTCAAAGCTGGGTGAAGGTGTTGCGCCGCAGGAGGCGCTAAAGCTGGTCGTCAGCGAACATCTGCACGGCGACTACCGGCAGGTCACGGTGATAGACCACAACGGCAAAACCGCCTGCCACAGCGGCGAGAAATCACTGGGCATTTACCATGCCGTACAGGGGGATAACTGCGTTGCGGCGGGCAATATGCTGGCCGATAAGACGGTGATTAACGCCATGATCGAGCGCTTCGAAAAAAGCAGCGGCCCGCTGGCGGACCGGCTGCTTGCCGCGCTTGAGGCGGCGCTGGAAAAAGGCGGCGAAGCCGGGCCGGTACATTCGGCGGCGCTAAAAGTGGTGGATACCGTCGCCTGGCCGGTTATCGACCTGCGCGTGGACTGGGCGGACGAGAGCCCGATAGCCGAACTGCATTCGCTATGGCTGGCCTACAAGCCGCAAATGCAGGATTACCTTACCCGCGTCCTCGATCCGAGAGAAGCCCCTAAATACGGTGTGCCGGGAGATGAATAGCCGACTGATTTCCCTGCTGGACAAACTACTGAGGCGGGACACGACCAGCCGCGAGTCGAACCTGGCGCTGATCCATGATATCCGTGATTATCTCGCTGAATGGGGCATTCACTCGCAGCTATTCCATAGCGAAGACGGTAGCAAAGCCAATCTGTACGCCGTGTTCGGCCCTGCCGGCAGCGGTGGCGTCATGCTGTCCGGCCATACCGACGTGGTACCGGTGGACGGGCAGGAGTGGACGTTTCCTCCGTTTCAAATGACTCAACAAGATGGCCGCTATTACGGACGCGGAGCCGCCGACATGAAGGGCTTTATCGCCTGCGTGCTGGCATCCGTTCCGGCGTTTCTCGCACAACCGCTGAGAATGCCGCTGCATCTCGCCTTTTCTTATGACGAAGAGGTTGGCTGCCTTGGCGTGCGTAGCATGGCGGACTACCTTCGCGCCTCAACGGAGAAACCTGCGCTCTGCATTGTGGGTGAGCCTACGGAAATGCGCCCGGTTTACGGGCATAAAGGCAAAATCGCCCTGCGCTGCGAAGTACACGGCCACGCCTGTCACTCCGCCTATTCGCCGCAGGGCGTGAACGCCATTGAATATGCTGCCCGGCTCATCGGCAAGCTGGGCGAGGCTCGCGAGGCGTTAACGCAAACGACCGATGCCCGCTTTGATCCTCCGTTCAGCACCCTGCAGGTGGGAACGATCCGTGGCGGCAGCGCATTAAATATTGTCCCCCAGGAGTGCCAGTTTGATTTTGAAATCCGCTACCTGCCGGAGGTTGATGCCGCCGCAGTAGTGGATGACATTCAACGCTATGCGCGGCAAACGCTGGAACCCGCCATGCAGAGCGTTTCCCCGACAGGCGCGATTCGGTTTGTTCCCCTGAGCCACTATCCCGGCCTACTGACGGATGCTCAGTCCGAATTTGCCGGTTGGCTGGGGCAATGGTGCGGGAGCGATGACTACAGCACCGTTGCGTTTGGCACCGAGGGCGGGCTTTTTGACGAAGCCGGTATTGCCACCCTGATTTGTGGCCCTGGCAGTATGGAGCAGGGACATAAGCCCGATGAGTTTGTTACGGCAGAACAGCTGCAAAAGTGCATGATGATGCTGGATAATCTTTGCCAGTGGATGCAGGCTCGTTCGCCCGATGGCTGACCCCGCCGCCGATAGCATTCACGCACCGGGAGAGACGCATGTTTCACCGGGAGAGTAAGCGCGGGCGTCCCCTCCGATGGGGTGACGCCCGCGGAGCGTGTACCATGGAAAGAAAAAATAAAATACTTAAATCTATAATTTTAAAAATACTAAGAATTAAAAACCATAAAAAACAAAATTTAAAAGATAAAAAACCAGAAAAGCATTTCATCTGCGTTACGTACCAGTATAAATTCATCTTTTCTTGCCAATACCGAACCTTCGCCCCCCTCGTTGACCTTATATTTATCCGCAAAGTGGATGATCTACACGCGTCAACAAAGAAAAAACTCGCCTGACGATCTCTTAACTTACAATGAATTAACCATAATTAACGCGATACGTTGGCTAAGTTGATCATTGATTTTCCCTATTCACCGATGCACGGTCCCACTGCCGGTAGGACATCGTGCTGACGACAGGGATAGCCGTATTTGTATCGAGGATAGACGGGATGTCGAAGTTCAGATTAGGTATTTTTTCCTTAAAGAAAGCCGCCAGGCGGCTGCTCTTTTTATCAAGCACCCTGCTACTTTGCCTGCTGGTCGCGCTGATGGTCGCCGGGGGAACCCGGATCGCACACCCGGCTGGCGGCCTACAGGCCAGCATTGGTTTTCAGGCAAAAGATGACGCGACTGCGCGGCTGGTCCGTACCTGGCTTGCCGACGCGAGCACAACAAAATCGCAAAATATGATTCTGACTGCCAAACTGTTTGCCAATGCCCAGACCAGAGCAGATATTCTGCTGATGGTCTGGAGCGTTAAGCCCTGTCTGTTGGCGGGAAAAGTGTCGGTCTCATCAATGCCGGGGCAAATGCTAAAATGGATGCAAAAAGGACTGAGAGAATCTATGCGTACTGCCCTGATACCGTCACCGGCCTCTCGGTGTTTACGCCCGGGTGAAGAAACCGGGCCAAATCTCTACCGGCAAAACATTGCCGCTGAGACTCACCCGCAAGAAGGAACACCCGGCCCCGGGATCATCGACATAAACGAAGAAGACAGTCCCATTCTACGCAGCGGCGCAGGCACCGTTCGCAGCGTGTTGATGGGAAAAATTGACCCTCGCCATGCGGCCTGACGCACGACGCCGCGGCTGACTTTGTTTTTCAGCGAAGGATTGTTAGGATTTATAGACGCTGAATAATCAGTCCAGGATAGACCAGATACCGATAAGGCAGCGCTTTGTGCCTCGGTCGCTGCGTATTTTCTCTTAATCACACCAAATGGACGAGAAATGAAAACCTATTTCCCCTCGTGGCTGCGGCAGACTTTTAGCGTGCTCTTGTGGGGGCTAACTTTTTATGTCTCCGGTCTTATCTCATTAAAGTTTGATGACCCTGGCTCGTCCATCGCGATAGTCTGGTTTCCGTCAGGGGTCGCCGTGGCGGCCTTTCTTTGCGCACGCTGGCGCGACTATCCGATATTAATCATGACCTTCGCTCTGATGACGGTCCTGCAGGAGGAGGCCTGGCAAAGCGGAACCCTCTTTGTGACCGCGCTGGGATATGCCCTGCTGGCCATGCCGGCGAACGTGCTCATCGCCTGGATTGTTCGCCGTTTCTCACGCGTAAATGATGACCTTCACGTCATTCTACTGTGGGTATGCGCAACCTTTGCTATCAGCCTGCTGGACGCGCTGCTTGTCGGGGGTGGCTACGCCATTATCCACGGCCTGCCGGTACTCAACACATTCTGGAATGGTTTCGTTGCCGACGTCACGGGGATTTTCTTTGCCACAACCGTCGTGATGGGATTTATGAATAAACGCAGTTCCCGCATCGCGGGTACGCTGTCAAACCGTCTTCTGGGAGGGCTGCTGCTGGTGCTGCTGGGCGGCGCCACTTGGTTCATCTTCGGCTACGATGCCCCCTGGCTGATGACTCACGCTACGGCGCTCTATTTTGCCCTCTCCTGCCTTCCGATTGTGCTGGCAATGATGCTTGCCATCGTCTGGGGCAATCGGGGGGGATCTATCGGCTTGTTGGTGACCGGCCTGATTGTTATCCATTTTACCGACCAGCATAGAGGCCCGTTTTTCATCAGCGGACTCAGCTTTACCGAGTCTTTGCTGCTGGCGCTAAGCTACCTGTCTGCTGCAGCCTTACTGACCGTCTTTATTCGGGTTATCAGGCGCTCAACCAACCGTTTTAATCCAGACACTGGCCGCCTGGCGGGCAATGGCGTGCTCTATCGCCTTGAGCCGAACGCGGGTATCTTCGTCTGGGAAAACGACCTCTCCTCGCTGCTGGGTGTCATTGCCCCTGAGGAGTTTAGTCGCGTGGAGCAAGTGCTTCGCCGCGTCCATTTAAAAGACAGGGAAAGGCTGCGCCAGCATTGGCTGGCGCCGGAGCCGGGCAGAAACCGTTCGCTGGTTTTCCGCATTAAAGCCCCAGACGGGGAGTGGCTCACCCTTGTTGATAGTGGAGGCATCGCCATGTCAAACGCGGGGGAACGTATTATTGTTGGGAACTGGCAAGCCAGCCAATACCACCTGGCTATCCAGGAATGATCATGATGACTTTATCAGGAGAGACCGGTTTGTGATCCAGATAGCCCTGTTATTGTTCGGCGTCGATTTCATGCGCTCGCGGGTCAAATACCTGATGCTCCTCGGCTGTGTCTGGGGCATGTTGGGGCTGGCGATTTTTCTGGACGGGCTGGACGGCGTAACCTATTTCCCGTTGCGGGTATTTGGCCTGCTGTTACTGATGGAAAGCGTGGTGACGCTCAGCATTGCTTCCGGCGGCGTCGGGGCGCAAAAAGCCGTACTCTACTTTAAGGGTGGCGTCTTTTGTTTCGTCTCGCTGTTGATTTTATCGAATCAATCTTACAGCAATTTGCTGCTGGCCATTGTGTTCGGCTTTGCGTACTTCGTGATTGGCCTGTTTGTGATATTTTCCGCGTGGATCGTGCGTTTCCCGCACTGGAAGAGTTCGCTGGTCACCGGTATAGCGCAAATCGTGTTCGCAATTTTTATGTTCAGCCCCTACCCAACCCATTACAAAGCCACTGTCTCCTTCTTCCTGGGAACGCTCATGATCTTCAGCGGTATCCATACCGTCCGGCTTGCGCTCCGTGTGGCACGACTGCGGGAAGGCACCTCTGTATTTGAGCTTTTGGTGCCAGCAGGAATAGGTTTTGAAGTGAAGAAAGGGGCTGAAGCAAAGCAAAAGGTGGCAGAACCGCCCACCGCTGATTTTAGTGAACCATTAACCGTGCATATCTGGACACCGGAAGGAACAGCCAGCGCGTCGACGATCCCACGGCCGGTGATCAACCGTTATATCGCCGCAGTGGACGCCGAGGGTGTAATTTCAACCGGCCATGCCGCCCTTGAGGTCCCTCCCGGCATTTACATCAGCCTTTACCCGGCAGAAGACATCGATCGATCGCCGTCCGAGTTTTTGAATACGCTCAAGGCAACACGCGATAACGACGTTCCAGGCACTTTCCAGCCAGACTATGCCACCGAGGCAGCAGAATGGTGCCATTCAGATCGCAAAATCTATTTCCACCACTACAACGGCAAGGCCTTACAGCGCTTCTGGAGCGCCTACAAGATAACCAAAACCTATAACCTGACCTATCGCAATTGCTCAAGCAGCGTCGCCTACGCGCTGGAAGCCTCACTGGACGGCGTACTCTCGGCGCGCGGCAAAAGCGGGTTATCAATACTCAGAACGCTGGCGATGCCCGAACTTTGGATAGCGGCACAGGTGCGCAAGCGTGCGGTATCTATGGCCTGGACTCCGGGGCTGGTAATGGATTATGCCAGAGCGCTACGCAGTATCGTTCATCCTGTCCCCGAGCCCTGGTATCAGCGCGTTTCCTACAAATGGCGTGATGACAGAAAGACAGAGAAATAAGCGTGCCGAAGGCGCCTGCTGCCGGTGTCAATCAGTGGGTAACGGACTTCGAGAACAGTTGGATAATCATGATGCCCACTGCGATAAACACCATGCCAGCTATCGCTGGCAGATCCAGCTTCTGCTTATAAATAAGAAACGACATCACTGAAACCAGGAAGATCCCCATCCCCGCCCATATGGCGTAGGCGATGCCGATATTCATGGTTTTTACAACCTGCGACAGGCCATAGAAAGAGATAGCGTAGCCCACCACCACAACGATGCTGGGTATCAATCGACTGAAACCGTCAGAGGCTTTCATCATGGTGGTAGCCAGCGTCTCTGCACAGATAGAAATCGCGAGAATAAGATAAGTATTAGGCATTATTTTTCCTGTTATTGAACGGTCTGGCTGAATTATAGAACGTTATGCCGGCCAAACATTCAACAACAAGGCAATAATACGCGACTGATCCACAGATAAATCGTTTCCGTCCCCCCGTCCGCCCTCTGAAGAGAGAGTTAATTCCCGGCAGATGGAGATATTTCTCTATTTCTGCTTTCCCTGTTCCCTGGTCACAGGGCGCTTCAGCAATATTTTGAAATACGTCCTCTCGTTATAGTTTTTATCTTCTATTACGAAAGGATATCTGTAATGCGTTTAAAATATCTGGCCGCTGCGGTGGCGTTATCACTTCCTGCGGTAATGGTGTTTCCCCAGGCAATGGCGGGAACCTCCGTTTTTCTTGATGAAAATACGCTAACCAATAACTTGCAGGGGTCGCTTGCAGGTAGTATCAAATTTGCACAGACCCACACGATTGACGCCACGGGAAACAGCGCAAAGGAGATGCCACGATTAACCAGCACCCGCGATACGTTGGTGATGCTAATTCCCTCCGGTCCAGCGGTAAAATCATTAACGCTGAAGGCCAGAAACAATAAAGGTGAATTGCTGGGTACGCTTGAAATGCGCACGCCGGCGATGCTCCCGGGTGCAGACCGCCCCGCCAACAGCCCAAATCCGGATGTGCGATATAGTGATAAAGCCTGGAGTCAGATATTGCCAGGCGACTGGATCCAGCCGGGGCTGACGCTCGAATTCAACACCACAGATAACCGTTCAGGAAAAATTGATTCCATCGATATTGGCGGTGAAACGCAGGTTGTACTGCAGAATATCCGCATCGGCATGCTGACCGCCCCCGGCAGCCTGGACAAAAACCCGCTGGAGAAAACCTCGCAAAAACTGGCGGATGACTATTTCCAGAAAATCCCCGTCTCCGAGCTAATTGTCGGTAACTACTCGCCGGTCGAACTGCAGGAAGTGGTGCTCTCATCCGGTAAAAAATACACCACCAGCAGCGATGATACCGGCGGCGTCTATGACGGCGATATGCGTGAAAATATCGGTAAAGGCCTTATTTCTATGGGCATTGATAACGCAAACTTTGGTATTAACTCATCAAAAGGGGAAACACAGTGGCAGCCAGGGCTGTTCCACCAGGTTGCCGTCCATCAGTCCTGGGGGCGCTATAAAAATGGCGTGGTTCAGCATGGGCTTAGCGGCGGCAACGGTATGGCAACCCTTTACGATACGGTTGGCAACGAGTTTAGCCATGAAATTGGCCATGGTTATGGCATGGGCCACTATCCAGGCGGCGGAAAGTGGTCCATCCACAATCGTCATTCCGGTTGGGGATGGGACAGTATTCAGCATCGTTTCATCGCGAACTTCTTCTGGAACAAGGGCGGAGATACGCCAGCAGAAGAATCCGGTGATACGCATGTTACGCCGCCCTTCCTCGGCATCTACAAATTTAACCGCGATACAATGGGTGGCGGCGAGGCGAGTTCTCCTCTGTCAAAATACACGCTGCACACCGGTTACACGCAAAAGCGTATTCAACAATGGCTTGAAGATAAAGCCGTTATTGCCGCGCACTCCCCCTCCGGTTATTTAATCTGGGATCGGCAACAGAAAAAAATGGTCGCCCCAACAGGGCCGCTATACCGCAAGCCGGACGCCTTTGGCATCCCCGTTGTGACGCTGGTAGGTTATTACGACCCGCAGGGGGAACTTGAGAGCTATATCTACCCGGCACTGCACGGCAGCTATGGTTACACCTATAAATCTGAGCCGTTAAAAAATGGGCAATGCTGGGCAGAGGTCAGCTACGCGAACGGTAGCGAAGAGATCTTTGCGCTCGATGGCATGCGCCTGCAGCCTGGCCATATGAATAAATTCCATATCAACGTCCCTGAGAATAAAAAGCCGCAGGCGGTGAGCATCGCCTGCCCGCAGCAGAATATGGACGCGGCATTTACGCAATGGAAGCTCAAAAAGTTTGGCGTCGAGAAGTTTTATCACTGGGATACGGATAAAAACGAGGCTATCGGCTCGGTCTATTATTATCCGCAGCATGACTTCTACTTCCGTCTGAAAAGTAAGCCCTTCTGGTACTTCCCAACGACCCCCGTGGACAACCAGTACTGGACCTACCTGACGGATGAAGCGTCCCTGAGGCAGGAGTATCAAAGCCAGCCGGTTACGCTGGGAAATGAATTTAAACTGGCAGAGCGCAGTATTGAACCTGCCGCGATAGCGCCACAGCCAGCCGCAAAAACAGGTCACCTGTATGAAGAGAAAGAGAGCGAGGCACCGGCACCAGAGGTGACGCTGGACCGTTCCGTTATCAACGTCGTTGGCACCACGGACAGCGGATGGGGTTACCCGGTCACCGGAACCAGTAATCAGAAGGACGTTAGCTGGACGTGGCACCGCAGCGAGGGAAACAGCCTTATCTACCTGAAATCCTATGATAAGGCCTCGGCAGAGGTCGTGGTCCCGAAAAACCTGTTTGATACCGCAACCCGCTTCTGCCTGACGGCGACAAACCGCGATAAAAAATCCGGTGAGGCCTGTGTCGCCATTAACGTGACCAGACCAGCAGTCACCATTACCGGCCAAAGCACAATGCCCTCCGCCGCACCAATAAAACTGGAAGCCAAAGCTAACTTTGATCAGGTGACGCTGCGCTGGTCGCTAAAACGGGGAAACCGGGTGATTGAAAACGGTATAACTCAGGACGGTCAGCTACAGTCCGGTCTGGCTGCGGGTGAGTATATCGCCGAGGTGACGGCAAGCAGTTCACGAGGGGGGCGCACCGCCACCAGTCAGCATAAATTGACGGTTACCCAGGCGGAACAAAATAACGATCAGGCCTTTATCTCCGCACTGACGCTGACGATACAGCCAAAAGAACAGGATAAGGCTGTTATCTTTAGCGGTAGCGTACAATCGTCACAAATACCGACCAGCACACCTGATTACCACTGGACGCTGCCTGTGGGTGCAGATAATGGCAGCAACGGCCAGCCACAGCAGCAGTTCACCCTCGCCAAAACCAGCCAGGTGCAACACCTGAAGGTCGCGGTTAAGGTGACGGCGGGTAAAGCATCGGGCGTTGTGGAGCAGGCGATTACCGTTCCTGCCCTCACCGCTGGCGACGTCTGGCAACAGTGGGTGTATGGCACCCGCTACGAGAATGGCCAGGTCGTGCAGCATAACGGTAAATTGTTCGAATGTACGGTAGCAAACTGGTGTAGCCAGACGGGGCAGTGGTCACAGCTGCATTACGAACCGGGGGTTGGCATTAGCTGGACTCAGGCATGGAAGTCTTACAGTAAATAAGCATTTAATTTAATTCCCCCGAAAGCCGCAATGTGAAATACGTTGCGGCTTCTTTTGGTTATCCTTCCCCCCTATAATATTTACCCCCTGACTGCCGTTTATTTTCATATTCCACACTCCCGCTGTCAGAATCTGCTTACCAAATATTTCTCAAATGAAGTCAATGGCGCGTTTGCACGTCCGCCTCGCTCTTTTACCCCATGCCCATGCTCCATTTTTTCCAATCCATTCTGTTAAGAAAAATGACGTCGCATTAAGAATAATCTTAATCCAAACTTCTTTAATTCTCGATCCTGACAGCCTTATTCACAGATGCCTCATTAAAATACCATGAGTAAATTCAGAAGAACGGTACTCCCCGCGCTATCAATCAAGACTTATCTTATTGATTTCAATTCCTTTAGACCTGCCTCACAACAATATCCTTAGTAAATTGATCAATAGTGGTAATATGATACATCCAGAAATCGACGGTTAATGTTCGGGATCAAAAAATGCGTTTATATAATTAATCACCGTTACAAACTATTTGATGGAAAACAAAAAAGCAGGTTGCTGACATCTTAGATAAAAACCAACAGCGTGACCTGCTGATAACCCCAAAGACATCATGCTCATGCCTGAGGCAGGCCTGTTTTTAGCGCAATACAGTACCGGAGTGAACGGAATTAACGGCATGCAAAGGGAATTAACAGGTTCACAGAAAAAGGCTATCGACTGAACCCATGGAGAAAAAGAAAGGCACTCTCTGCCCGTATATCACGCAGGGTGATTTATTCAACATTGGCCTTTTTCATTGACACAACCTGGCCACTAAATGCCATCGCGGCGGTCAGGCATTGAATAGCATTGTTATATGCTGCACTCTCCGACGTCAGCGCCAGGGCATTTTTATCTTCAGTGTGAGAAATATTATGAACGGTAAAAATATGACTACCTTCAACGCAGATCCCCGAGTAAGTAGAGATCACACAGACCACCCGAAAAATTATTGCTTGCTTATCTTTGTCGCTAAGAAGTTCGTTCCATTGGTACTGAACGGTTTTAATCAAACACTCTACGCCGTTTGTTGCTTGCATCATCCACACCCATAAATTTTCATGTAATAAAGGAAAACTCAACCTTCAGCATTTTATGACAAAGGACATGAAAATTGTTATTGAAATTTGGTTAACAACTTATTCATCAATTATTTCGCAGGGATGCCACCAGTCTAAATAAAATAGCCTTACGACATTAATTACTTTTCGGCAAATATTTAAAAAAACTGCTATCGCTGTGTTTTTATACAGCAAAGCACAAGACGGATGGAAGTTTCATATTCATTAGGGATTGATATGCCTCGTACCGACCTCAATTTATTAATCGTTCTGGACTCCTTGTTAGAAGAGTGTAGCGTCAGTAAGACAGCACGCAAGCTCAACGTCACGCCTCCGGCGATCAGTAAGTCTCTCAATAAGCTGCGAGATTCCTTTCAGGATCAGCTGCTGGTGCGTTCCGGATCAATACTGACATTAACCCCGCTGGCCATGCAGCTGCGTCCCCAAATACGTAATTTGATCGATAACATTGAATCTGTTCTTAATCAAAATCTCTCTTTCGATATCGGCAAAACCCCCTTGACCTTCAATATCGCCTCAAACGATGTGATGATCGCTCTGCTTAATTCAGGGCTGGTACAGGAGTTGATTGAAATTGACCACCATGTGGTCCTGGATTTTTATTACGATCACGGTTCCGTTGACTTCCTTCGTCAGGACAATATTGATCTATATATTGGAGAGTCACGCCCGCTGAGCCCTGAGATTAAGATCAGAACAATTCATCGTGACAAATGTCTGGTGATTGCTAAAGAAGGGCATGATATTTTTTCGCAACCGATAACCATCGACACCCTGGCCGCTTATGATTTTATCAGCACCAAAGGAAAACTTAACGATGATGTCGATACCTTATTCAGTCAGTTTGGCTTCCGGCGTAAAGTCATTGGCTTTTGCCCTGGCTATTTGACGACGATTGAAACCGTATTACGTACTGATACCCTGGCCATCGTCCCCGGTTTTTTCAAAAAAGTTGCCGGCGTAATTCCGCCGAATATGGTTGCCTTCCAGCCCGACATTTGCCTGCCGGAAGTGAGCCTCATTCAAGCCTGGCATCCTCGTCACGATAATTCCCCTTCTCACAAATGGCTGCGTGACTGCTGCCGTAACTACCTTAACCGAGGTATAGGTTGCGCTTCTGCAGAATAAAACAAGCTCTACCCTTCGTGTCAGAATGACCGCAGTGGTAGAGCTTCTTCTTTGCTGCTAAACCTCACGCAAAAAAAATCGGCTCGCAAGCGAACCGATTGTCTTACTCCAGGGCAAGCGTTACTTCTTTTGCATTGCGTTGAAGAAATCCATCGCCTCCTGAGGAAAGCCTGCTTTTGCAGCCCCGGTCGCTTCAGATTTGCCCGCGCTCGCCTGCATGTCCATATTCTGCTGCATGTTTTTCATCATGTCGCTCATACCCGATGAGGCCTGCTCATTCATACTGCTCATCATCGACATCATTTTTTCCATTTCAACTCCGCCATCCATTTTCATTCCCGCCGCACCGGACATAAAATTCTGCGTGAGCGATTGCTGGGTGGTCTGACTCATTGAGGCCAGATTGGTTAACATCTCTATCAGTTTATTGGGATCTAACATAACTTCTCCTTTATCTACCTTTTCACACTTGGGCAAGAAAACTGGCTCAACGCTTTTGACCACAGGGGGAAATCCTGCATGGTGGATCGAATTTCCAGCTTGAATAATCCACTTAATGTAGAGATACCCATTGTTAACTCCTGCCGATCTCGGTCGAGGGCCAGCGGGTTACTTTTGTCATAGAGATGGAACAGCGCCCAGGGGCCATTAAAATTGACGGATTCAATCTTGCCGTTGGCATCTTTAAACGATAAACGCACGTAAGCGCCGCCGTTTTTGCCGGGCCACTGTACGCTAACGGGCTGCGTACTGCCGTGGCTGTAGCGAATCACTTGACCATCAATGTCCAGCTCCGCTTCCATGATGTTAGGCGACAGCGACAGCGGGCGCAGGAACATAGAGAACGCGACGTTGTCACTGGCATTGCCAAAGAAGGTGTCGCTGATGAGCATGGCGTTCTCAAAGTTTTTAAGCGTCGCCGCACTGAGCAGACCGCGGCTACTTTCCCGAATGCGCAGTTTGCCTGCCGTGTTATCCACATAGGGTGCCAGGTGCTGCTGGAAATAACGTTTGATAGAACCGGACGGGCTGAACATCCTGGCAAAGTCCCCGATCCCGACTTCATCGCGTGCGCTACGATTAAACGGATAAAGTCCGGCAATCATGCTACGACAGACGTCAGAGGTAAAAGACGCGGCGCTGCTGTTCAGGTTCTGACGGCTCTGCTGCAGACTCTGGGTATTACCGACATCAAGCAAATCCTGCATGATGCTACGAACGGGCTCCGGTTGCTGAGCCGCCGCGATGCGCAGATTATTCATTGAGTTCTGCGGTAAAACTTCCCCTCCGCGTAACGCAATCGCCAATGTTGAGAGCTGGTTGTAAATTTCCTCGAAGCGACGAGCCAGCGGATCGCTGTTCACGCCGGGCGCCTGCATCAGCAGTGAACCAAGACGACGAACGGGCTCAAGGCGGTTTTCCAGCTCCTTTTCCGGTGTAATGCGGTAATAGCTGCGATTTCCGGAGATCTCACCGAGAATATCCCGCTGCGACGTTTCCAGGGCCGCCTTGCTCTTGTTCAGCCAGCCCGACACATTGTGGGTGTCCGTACTGGCAAGACTTGTCTGGCGGGTGACAAAGCGCAGCAGGTTTGACAACGGCGATGACGGCGAAGAAAGCTGACGTGCCAGCTGAGCCGCATCGTCCAGGCTTGCTACCGGCCGCACCCGGATATCTTTAAGGAAGTTATCCCAGCGATCCGCATACTCCAGCAAATAGAGTTTGCGGACTTCGTCGGTCAGCTTCTGACGAAACTCAAGCGTACGCAGCTTATCGAGCTTGTCGCTACCGTCGCGCAGTACCCACGCCTCGTCCTTGATCATTCGATCCACCGCGCCGCTGAGCTGCGGGCGGAAAACATCGTGATAGCTGGCCAACGTATAAAAGGCCGGTACGGCCATATCCGTCACCGTCGCAGGCCCTTTACGGCGGAGCATCAGTGAGACGTTGGTTCCAGCCGCGGTAGCAAGCGAAACGTTCTCAATACCCGGCAGCATATGCTGCTGCAATTCCTGCAGTACACGCATCGGAATAGGGATTGCCATCGCCTTCACGCGCGCCATACGCACGAGTTCAGGGTTCAGTTTGGTGACCGGCGCCTCCGGCTTCAATTCGGGTGAGAACATGGTGCGCAGATGCAGCAGGAAAATGCGTTTATCGGCATCGGAATAGCCCTGCGGCGCAAAACTGTTCCAGCGTGTGGCGAACCAGCTTTCCAGCTCGCTGGCCTGGCGATGCTGCGGTTCCCCCATCATCAGGTAGACCTTAAGGGTGTTATAAACGTCGCGATCGTCGCTGGACGTAATATCCAGCTCCAGCTGTTCCAGCACATAGCGCTCCAGCGCAGGCCAGAAAAACTTAAACAGATGGCGGTGATAGGTCTGCTGAGCCTCTTTATTGATGATTGAGTGCTCAAGATAGGGGTTGACCAGCGGCCATTCGTTGCTGTTCATTTGCACCGACATATAGCCAAGCTGCTCATAGGCCGAAACCAGATCGTCGCTGACGCGGTTGGTTGCCGGGATCTCACGCACGATCCGCCGTGTTTCATCGAAACTGGCGGTCATAAAGGCGATGTAATCCTCTTCCCATTGATAGCGGGAGGCCAGCGTCCAGGCCGCGAAAGAGAGAATGCCGCAGACAAAAGCATAGCGCAGCGTGGTCAGCACACGCTGACGCAACGGCATGCGCCGTGAGTTCACGATGCCGCGCTCTTTCACCAAAGAATCCAGCATCGGCCCATAAAGATGCCCGGCCGGACGAAGCTCCATGTCACCCGCCCACTGCTGCTTTTGCAGTACGCGCGTACTGCCAAGCCAGACCTGACGAATCTGCCCCGCATAACCCGCCGGAAGCTGAGGAAAAATCTGCTCCAGCAGGTTAAACAATGGCTTACGTAAACTGCCTACCGACTCGGTAAAAAACAGCAGCTGCTGGCGCTGTTCGGCAGAAGGGGCGTGCTGCAGCAGCTCTTGCACATAGCTGCTGATCCTCGAGGCAAAACGGCTATACTCCGTGTCGCTGCGCCCGTAGTCGACCTGATGCGCGTTGGCATAGATCAGCGGAAAACCAATCCCTTTGCTGAGCATCTCTTCGCTCATTTCAGAAAGAAATGCTTCGCCGCCTGGCAGGGCATCAATGTTGTTCAATGCGAGGTACACCGCCATATCAGAACGGAAAAAGGCCGCTACTTCGAGCATTCTCGCGCAGAGTGCGTCCGCAAGCGATTTGCGGTCGGTCAACGGCGCATTGAGCAGCCAGCAGGCATCGAGACAGAGCAGCACCCCGTCAACGCCGGGGTGGCGCCGGTAGCGACGAATCAGCGGAAAAAGCTTACTCTGTGCCTTCCCGGCCTCTTCGCTAAGGCCATGGAGTTGAGTCCACTCCCCCGCCGTATCGATATAGACGGCCTTGTCCGTTAACCACCAGTTGCAGTCGCGGGTAGAACCTACGTCAACTGTGTGACGAATACCGTACTGTTCGGAGAGCAAAAAACGCTTACCGCTCTCGTTAATGAGCGAGGTTTTACCGCTGCCTGAAGGGCCCAGTACCAGAAACCAACCTTTATCATTAAGATAGTCTCTGCGCAGGCGGTAAAAAAACCGCCGCAGCGGCGACTTCTGCTCTGACACGCCGACATGCTTCAGGGTGCGGATCGCATCATAAAAGCGTGAAGTGACGCGATCGAGCTGGCGACGAGTGCGGGAAACATTCTTTGGCGCACGGATCTGGTTGACGAGCCAGCCAAGGAAAGCGGCCGTCCAGGGCCAAAGCGCGACCACCATGATAATCGCTATCAAACTCCAGCGAACCCATTGTGACGACATGGGGCGCAGCGAGCCAATAGCAACCAGTGGCCCTACCCACCACACCAGCAGCGATAAAATTACCGCCAGTAAAAGAATAAACGTTCTGCGAATCATACCTGTTGATATTCCTTATCAGCGCGAAGAGCCGCTGTGACCTTTGTTCAGCAACGCTGGCATTCCCTGGCTGTTTTGCGCCTCTGGTGTCGCCTTATTTTCTGCGCGATCGCCCACCTTCCAGAGAATGTCCACGCGGCGGTTTTTACGCCGTCCTTCTTCGGTGGTGTTATCGGCCAGCGGTTCGCTGTCGCCTTTGCCCACCGCGGTGATGTTGCGCTTGTATTTGCTGTTTGCGAGCATCCCTTCCTGGATCCTGTCGGCAACCGCCTGGGCACGCGCCTGCGAAAGCTCCTGATTCGGATCTTTGGCTTTACTGTTACGGAACGGCTGCGCATCGGTGTGGCCTATCACCTCCAGATCGCCAGGCCAACCCGCCAGCGCTTCACCCAAGCGTTCGATGTTGCGCTTCTTGACGAACTCCGGCGACAGCACCGACTTGCCCGTCCTGAAGGCACCGTCCGAAGTGAACAGCAGCAACCAGCCGCGTGGGTCTTCCCGCACTTCCAGCCAGCCTTCGCTGAGAATGGTTGGCAGCGGCTGTGGCAGCGTCTCCATGATGTTAATTTTGCGCGGCACCGGGGGTTCCCAGGCCATGATGGCGTGGCGAATGACCCGTGATTTATCGTGCAGGTAAAACGACACGCCTCCCCAGCCCATCAGGCACATCAATGTGCCGACCACCAGCAGCCTTGACGGCGTTAGACGGCGGCGGCGTAACGTCGTCGCTACCGGCTTAACGTCATTCAGGGTTTCCGTCACGCCACGCTCATAGACCATGGCATCAAGGCGCTGCATCAGGTCAGCCAGCAGCACCTCGCCGCGTTCCAGCACGTGATATTTGCCTTTGAAACCCATCGACAGGATCAGGTGATAAAGTTCAAGGATTTCGCGGTACTCATGGGGATTCCCCATGTAGCGTTCCAGATCGGTAAAGCACGCCTCTCCACCCCATGAATCGCGGTGGAACTCAATCAGCAGATTAAGCGGCGCCCCCCTCTGCTCTCGCATTTCCGAGAAGTTCCAGTCAATGTAGGTGCAAAGCAGATAGGACATGCTGCGCACATCCTCCGGCAGAAACTGCTGGCGCAGAAGCTGCTGGCGAAAATGCTGAAGTTCGCGCACGAGCTGAGCCCTCAGCGCGAGACTGTCGACGCCGTGCTGATCGCGAAAACGCTCCACGATCAATAAGGCCGGCATTGCCGCCGCTTCACAGCGGTTTCCCCAGCTGCCCGTCAGCGTGCCCGCTCGTGCCCAGACCACCGGCTTTGCTGCCGCCTGTGGAAGAGAAATCTGTGCTGGCGTGTAGGACGGTTCCGGGTGGCGGATAGTGGCCGCGAAGGGGGCCGGCGCCGGTATATGAAATTCACCAGCGCCTTCTTTGGATTCTTCTGTCGGTATCGCGCTCTCCCCCTTGCGCTGGGCGCTGAACGCCAGCGGGGCCATACTGCTGAGCGTGACCTGAGCCGGCGTGGAGTTCAGCAGGCTGCCAACCTGCTCCAGGCCGGATCGGGAGCTGGACACCATATTACGGATCTGATCGCCAAAATCCCTCATCGTCCCCTCCCGGGTCTCAGTCCCCATGCGTCAAAGCGCAGTGATGGGAAATCGCCCACAATGCTTAGCGCCATAGCCGCGCAGTTCATCATCTCCTGGCACAGCGGATCTGAGGGATCGACCTCAAAGTAGATGCTATCCGGGTAGTACGGAATATGGCGAGGTGGCGCGGACATGGCGTTTAATCGCGCACCTGGCAGCTGGAAGTCCACCAGTTGAGCAATCTTTTCTACCGGACCGAGCTTTATCTGCGCCGGGAAATCGTTGCGCAGCACTTCACCAGGCACGTCAGCGCTGACGGCAAAGATCAGGCGCTCAAGGCGCAGCTGAGCATCGGTCTGGCACAGATAGAAATTGTTTCCGTTGCTTTTAAAGGAGAGTGCCACGGCCGGGGACTCAATCACCAGCGACAGCGCCCGGCGCAGGGCAGCAAACAGCGCGAAAAAGCTCTGGCCCGGCTGCTCATGAAGATAGCGAAGATCGTGACGGTCGTGGAATGATTCGCTACCCGGAATAATGCATAATCGCCCAAGCAGACCAAGCAGCATCTGAAAGAGCTGCTCAGGGTGAACTTTCGGACACGCCAGCAGATGGCGAAGACGCAGGTGATACTCGCTGAGCAGCTGTAACAGCATCAGCTCAAGCACTTCGTTCATACCGCCGCCGGAGTAGTGCGCATCCGGCAGCCGCACCATCATCAGGCGCTGTGAGATAAGCCCCAGTAATTCACTGGTCACGTCATACAGCCAGCCTGCCGCGCGGAAATCAATCATCACCGGCAGGACTTTACTGTCCAGCATCATTCCGCCTTCAGGACGCCGCTCCCCCAGCATGGCAATCGGCAGCACGGACTCTGCGCTGCTGCAGCTCTCTTTCAGACAGAGGCGGCTTTGTAGCGCCCCGAGCTGCAGCATCGCGTGGCGCGTGTTACCTTCGGCAAACGCCGGTAACAGGTTTCTGTCCTGAACTTCCATATCCACAGCACGGTAGCGGCTGCTGCTGCTGCTGGCGGTAAGATCTATCCAGGCGTTCCCCGGCACATCTAAGGGGATCGCGAGGCAAATCATTTGGTTCTGATGATGGTCGCTAAGCTGCAGCGGCGCGGGTAGCGGTTCGTTATCAGGCATCGAAAACACCGTACCATCCGGAAAAACACCTTTGGCACGGCGAATTGCAAATTTTCCCTGCGCAAGAAGCTCATTATCAATTTCAAGCTCGCTTAATCCCCAATTCCAGGCACCCAGCTCGCTGGTTCTGGCATGGATCATATTCTCAAGATAGCGCTCCTGCTGCTGGAAATGCTGAGGCTCCATCAGCATGCCTTCAATCCATGCGACCCGTTGTGTTGGCAACATACTACTTCCCATATTTTGTCTTTATAAAATTGTTAGCGACGTATTCTCAGCCATGATTTCCATTTTAAAATCAGCACCAGGTACAATCATTTTTTCAATTAAAGAATATTCACCAACCCCTTTTTGAAACTCAGCGCCGATGACAATCCAGCGAGTATAATTATCAAACTGCTGTGTGCTTGTTCGATATACTCGCCGCTGACCCGGCGCCATAATATAGTTTTCAAATGTCACAATATCTGCCGATCCGGACAAATTACTGCAAATCTTGCCTTCATATAATCCCGGCGGTAACCAGCCGGAACGTCGGGTTTCAATAATGCATATTTTCACCGGTTGAGAATCATTATCTTTATCTGGATTCACTCGCCAACTGGTATTGAGCTGAATTTCAACAGCCTGCTCAGGTCGCTGAGTTGTCCCTGAAGAAAATAGCGAGCATCCAGAAGTGAGTAACACTAAAGATATAACACTCCAGCGACGTATATTAATAACTGACATGAACCGTGTATTGGCTCGGCACGCTCTGAACACAAACGGTATTACAGGTATTGGCGGTCCCGCAGCATCCAAGGTAGGTCGCTCCATTTCCTTTCACAATAAGTTTTTGAGATGCGAGTAATAACTGCCCTTTACCAGAGTTGGTTCCTGAACAAACGCCGACCCCCGCATTATGCGTACATGTACTGTAATACGACGTAGAAAGCGTTTGAACAAAACCACCGCAAATTAAAAAATTGGGCACATTAATAACGCCCTGGCAATTACTCATAGTATTTGGGCTTACAACAACGATCAGCCCAAGGCAAAGTACATCGTTACCGGACTGGCAACAGCCCGATGCACTGGTATTAACTGGTGGCATTAGTTACCCCATATGAATCTGACTTCCATCAACCTTAACAACCGTTGTGCCGCGGATGGAGGTTAAATTTCCTTTAAGCGACAGAGACTCTTCAGCTTGATAGTTTATATTTTTCGCCTCCAGTTCTTCGTTATTTTTTATTTTACGGTAGGCATCATCTGCCTGCACAAACCAGTGCCGGGAAATTTGATTCATTCGCTGCGAAACCCAGCGGCTAAACCGTGCGTGTAATGAAATACTTTCCGCTTTAATTTCCAGGCTTTCTCCGGCCTGCAGGCTCATTTTTTCTGCCTGAATTTCTAACGCTTGCTGACCGCAATGGATTTGCAGCGGGCCTTCATGATTCCGGACTAAAATATCGGTCACATAGAGCTTTTTTTGGTCTACCGTCGCGCGAATGCGATCCCCTTCCTGAGGGACAATCAGGCAGCTGGTCGCGACCCGTAGCTCATAGCTGGCGTAAGAAGCCAGGTAGAGGCATCCCATCACATCGCGCTTAATTTCGGCTACCACCTGCGTCCCACTCGGCAAACGCCCCTCGCTGAGATAGTCATTTCTCAGTACCTGACCTCTCTCATATACCGTCCCGCTGGCCGGCAGTGCTCTAGACATAACGACTCCCTCCTCCTGCAGGGCGGGGAAGCGAGGGTAATACAGCTTCCGGCACGCCCGGCTGATTTAGCTGATACCAGCTATCAATGTGTAATAGCAGCGGCTCCGGCGCAGCACTGCTCCATCCCTCTCCCTGAACCTGATGCAGGCGAACCCCGTCGCGGCAGGCCACATCATGAAACGAGCCGTCAGTCAGGCGCGCAGACCGAAGATCGGCACCGCTGAAGTTTCCTCCGGTCATCGCCGTAGACGTGAAGGAAACGCCGTTAAGTCGGGCATTCTGCAGGCCCGCCTGCCGAAGGTCGCAGCGGTTAAACGTCGCGCTTTCTGCCTGGCAAAACGTCATATCCGTTTGCGACAGTACACAATCGTTCAGGGTTGCCCGCGTCAATACCGCATTCGAAAGGTTACTGCGCGCCAGGTTACAACCATTGAGCGTCGACCCTATCAGGCTGGCGCCGTTCAGCGGCAGCCCGGCTAATGTCATCCCGGTAAGCTGGCAATCATTCCAGACGAAATGGCTACCTTTTACCTGCACATAATGGCAGTCACTGAGCCGGCAGTTACTCATCGCCTGGCGGTAGATCTCGCTCTCGACATATTGACTGTCCGCCAGCGAGCAGTTGTACCAGCTGGCGTCGCTCAGGGTGCTTTTCTCTAGCGTCAGTGCATGCACGCTGCTGTTGACCGCCACCCAATGTGATAGTTTTAGCGTCTCAAGCTGCAGCTCCTGAACCTGTACCTGATTCAGGGTTAACCCCTCGACAAAGCTGTTGTGCAGCCCGCTTTTTGCCAGCGCACCAGCCTGAATCATGCACTGGTTTATTTCACTGTTCTTCACCACAACGCCGCTTATTTCACACCCGTCCAGCGTCAGTTCGCTGATATTACAAGCGATAAGCTGCACGCTGTCGATTACACAACGCTCAAGGTGTATTTTCCTGAAATGACATCTCTCCAGCGCCAGCTCCCGGAAGTGACAGTCAACAAAGCGCAGTTCGCTCTTCTCCTGGCCTATCAGGCGCACACCCCTGTAGTCCCGCTTGTCGCGTACCGCAGGGGCCTCCGGGATGTCGTTGTTGCACATATCCAGCGAAGCACCGGCCACTATCGGATTAAGCGTACGGGATTTCCCTTTTGCTTCAGGCATCATTTTCCTCCTGCATTTGTTCCTGCCAGAGTGGATACCAAACCGCCTCATCCAGCAGACAGCGGTCAAAGCGACTGCCCGTATTGCGTCGAATGAGCGACAGGGTAGCCGTCACCAGGTTGCAGCCGTCAAAGGTCGCATCCCGCAAGTCGGCATGGTAGAGCACGGCCCCCTGCAGGCTTGACTGTTGCCAGGCGCTATAGCGAAGCTGGCTCTCTTTTAGATTACAGCCCGCCATTTCGCAGCGAATCAGGCGGCTGTGGCGCAGGTCGGCCCCCTCGAAGCTCACCTCCGACATCGTGGTGCAGGTAAAGGTGCTGTTGTGCAGCTCAACGGCACGAAAACCTGTCTGCACCAGCAAACACTCGCTAAACCCCACCATCGCCAGGCGACAGTCGTCGCGCAGGGTTGTGCTCTCAAGCCGGGAACGTCGCCAAACCGTATGGCGGCAGTCGCAACCGAGCAGCGATCCCCGGCAAAAATCAACATCCTCCAGCACGCCGTTTTTCCACTCGCACTGATTAGCGATACAGCCCGTCACTTTGATGGCCTGCCAGTGGCTTCCACTCAACAGGCTGTCGATAAACGAACAGCTGTTCATCTCTCCGCCGACCAACTGCGACTGACTGAAATTAGATTTTTCAAACTGCCCTTCCTGCCAGATACAGGCCGTCGCCCGCAGCCGACGAACGCTACTCTCGTTAAACCCGACCTGCATCAGGTTGCACTCCCCGAGTTGAACATCGTCAAACTGGCATTGCGTAAAACGGCTTTTGCTGAGCGTACATTGGCTAAACTGGCTACCGTTTAGCGTGCAGTTTTCAAACTGGCAGTATTCGAACAGGCAGCCCGATAACACGGCCTCCGTTAAGCTGCAGTCAACGAACTGGCACTGCCGGAACGTCAGGTTGGTCAGCACGGCCTTCTCCACCGCCTGGCCGGTGTAAATTTCCCCTTCAATGACGTTCGGCTCACGGCCACCGGCAAGCGTCGCCAGCGGGTGGCGGCAGGTATGGGAGAATGCCTGCCAGTCGATTTTCTCAAGCGCCGGCGCGGCTATCTGACTCTTCTGCTGATGCTCCACTACCTTTTGGCGCAGCATACGGTAATGTTCGATGCTGTCGTGCCGGACGCCCTGCTTATAGCGGGGGGACGTGGGGTTGTGCGCTTTGGTGTGGATGGCGTTCATCCCCGCCCCCTGGGGCATTAAATCCGGATCGTACAGAGAGTCGAACTCACTGCCGCTGCTCGCGCGTCTGCGGGTAATCACTTCATGGAACCAGACGTCGTCGCGAGGAGCATTCAGGCCGTCCAGCGCCAGCGTCAGGCTCGCAAGCGGCTGGTCCATAAGATGGCTGATGGCGAGCTGGCCGGTGAAAATAACCAGCCCGAGGTCACTGTCGGGCAGCAGCCACAGGGTCTTGCGCGTAAGCTGCAGCGGCATGAGCTTTTCCGGTTCGGCTCTGGTACTGCAGAAGGCGCGCGCCTGCACCTTCGGAATGCTCCCCTGAATAATCTCCCCGTCCGGTAAGAAACCGCTCAAGGCGTATGGGACATCATCAGGCCATCCTTCCTGGCTCAGGCGTTGAGACGGTGGCGCCAGCTGGAAATAGCGGCGATCCAGACTCTGCGGAAAGCCGGGGAAAACATTCTCCAGATAGGATTTGCCGTTCATTTCGGCGGCGACCTTCTCCAGCCAGAATTTGCGCACGGCAAAATCCTGCGGTACCGGTACCGGCGCCGCAAGAGGTGACTGCCGCTGCAGCTCGCCGTTTTCCAGGGTCATCAGCATGGGAGAGAGGCCGTCCTGATGGCCGCGCCCCAGCGGATTATCCTCACATCCTTCGCCCCCGTAGCTCTGAGTATGGTCCAGAGGCATACGCGAAAACGGCGTCACCTGAAGCGAAGTCCGGTCAGACTCCCCGACCAGCCGCCACTGGCGCGACAGGCCGCCAACGCTGACGCTGGCGTCAGCCACTTTTTCCGCCTGCCCGGTCTGTACATGCCCTGCCAGCAGAAACTCGGCCAACGGTTTAGGCTCTGCCATATCCAGAACGCGAAAGGACATTGGCGCTTTTTCCCAGCCCGCCCAGATATCCGCCTCACAGGCGAAATGGTCAGGATTTGAAAGATAAAACCCCGCCACTGCGCTGATACCCAAATAGCTTTGTCCGCCTATCTGATAACGCCCGTTCAGGAAAATAAGCTGTTGTGGCTTGATTATCTGCATAGAGGTCCCTAGTTAATCAGCAGTAGGCCCACGGTTCGGTTTTCGAAGCCCGTGTTGTTAATCGTGGTGCCAGTGTTATCAATACGGACGCCCATGTTGCCCACATAAGAGCCGTAGTTTTCATTGCGCACTCCCACAATGCTCACTTCTGCTGCATTCAGGTTCAGGAAGTTGCCGGTTCGGATGGTGTTGATGCCGTACAGCTCGGTATTCACGCCGACAATATTGTTATTGATCCCCACCAGGCGGTTGCTGTTCACCACCGCGGCGTTATCCATACCAACAAACTCATTATTCAGCGCCGTGAAGCTGTTCCGGTTGGCCTGCAGCACGTTCTCCATCACCCCAAGCTTGTTTTTCATACCAAACAGCTCGTTGTCGATACCGGTCATTGACGTCTCAAGCGCCGTCAGATTGGTTTTCAGCCCGGTAAGGTGCGTGCCAATCATGTCCGTCGTGGTGTTGATGCCGGTAAACGAAGTGCTCATACCGGTAAACAGGAAGTCCACCATCGTGTTGCCGCAATGCAACGCGGTGAAATCCTTCTTCAGGGTCGTCAACTGCACCGCAAGTCCGGTGACGCTATAGCGGATATTCCCCGTGTAGTAGTGAAGATTCAGCTCTTCATGATGCAGGTTACGCACGTAGTCGTAGCGGTTGTTCTGCACCAGGATGTTAAGATCGCGTTCCACGCTGTTGGTTTGATCGCGTTCGGCGTGGATCAGCACTTTTTCGGCCCCCCGATCGTCGACCAGGGTTATCTCGCTGTAGTTTTGCGGACTCCCGTGTTTCAGCGATCGTGACTTTATCCCCGTGTGGCCAATCTCACGCGGCAAATCGTAAGGCGGCGGGTTTTCGCCGTTGTAGACAATCCCGGTCACCAGTGGGCGATCCAAATCGCCGTCCACATAAGTAATGAGCACTTCCTGCCCAACGCGCGGCATGGCGATAACTCCCCAGCCTTTGCCCGCCCAGGCCTGCACTACCCTCACCCAACAGGAACTGTCTTCTTCACGTGTGCGGTAACGGTCCCAATGGAAGTGGACTTTAATACGCGCATGTTCATCGGTATAAACCTCTGAACCAGGCGTTCCCACCACCGTCGCACTTTGTAGCCCCGGCACTTCAGGTCGCGGCGTGCGGAGCTGCGGCCGGTTCGGTACATCGTCGTTCAACGCGATAAAACTGCACCATGCCTGGTTACGATGCCGCCCACCTTCATTGTCACCGGGGTCCGCACCGCCCCTATCCATCACGAAGTTGTAATGCACTGACAGCAACTTATAGCGCCGGTTAAGCTCCCCGGTACCATGGTTAAACATCGAGAAGCCATAGCCGGGGACCAGCCCAATCGCCGTTGCCTTACCGCTCAGCATCTGCCGCTCACTCTGCATCAGCTGCAGGCGAAGACGGGCAATTTTCTCCCCACGATCGATGCTCTGATAGCCAGCCGCGTAGTCGTACCACTCTAGCTGTACGTTCGGCAGCCCGCCGTCGGGCAACTCCTGGTCGACCTGCAGGTTGTGGCTCGGGCGCAGGTAGTCGTAGTCGCGCAGAATGACCTCGTTTGGGCGGACCTTGCGCGAGCGGCGCATTTCCTGAATGCCTTCGGTGGTGGCTTTTGTGCGTGAACCACTGGGCTGCCAGGGCAGCGAGTTATAGCCACCCGGCATTTCACCAAACTGTTGCTTGTCGGTGATGACCATGGTGTGTTTATCCCACTCATGGCGGAAGTAGTACCAGATCCCCTCTTCTTCCAGCAGGCGGTTGATGAAGTTAAGATCGGTTTCACCAAACTGCACGCAGTACTCGCGATCGGGATAATCCTCCGCGATATCCAGCTCGAATTTGGCAATTTCACTGTAGCGCGAGAAGGTCTCCTGGATAACGCCCAGGATATTTCTCTGCTGGAAAATGCGGCTATTACGGTTCTGCCCCAGGAACCACAGCCAGGTGCTCATCTCAAGCTTGTAGACGTAGTAGTCGCCATGCTGGTGCAGGTCATACCCTGCCGTGACATAACCGTAGTAGTGCCGAATGTAGTGCGGCTCTATCTCGAGCGCCTCCATGGCACCATCAACGATTTCGCCTGCCGCAAAAGGCAGAATATTGCTGCGATAACGGGCATAAATGTGCACGCCCTCACCGAGCAGCTTGTTCAAATCTACCCAGGTGTCCTTGTGGACCTGCATCTCCAGGTAAAATTTCTGGCTATCTGAAAGCTCTTCTTCCGTGCGAAAGCTGATGGGCTGGGCTCTCAGCTCTCCCTGTAGATAGGGGTGATCTATCATCAGTTCGAAGATGCGGTCTGGTTCTTCCTGAAAGGACATAACAACCTCTCTTTAATCAAAATAAACAGGTTCCCCGTTTCGCACGGAGACATAAGCACTATTCACATCCCCTCACTGGCTAAACGCCATACTGAGTTCTTCCCCTTCGATGATCAGATGGATACTTTTCGTCACTTCCTCTTTTTTCTTGCGGCGCAGCAGCTCATTGCCGATTGCCGGGAGTACCGTCTGGCAGAGCAGATCCTCCACCGCTCGTCCACGGTGTGGATGGTCCACTACCCGACTCGCCACCCATTTGCATACCTCAGGATCCCAGGCAAATTCCGCACCGACCTCCTCTTTCAGTCGCTGTTGGAGGCTCGTCATGTATTTGGTAGCGATCTGCTCCAGGGCTGCTTCATCGAGCGGCAGATAAGGAATCAGCTTCATACGCGCCAGTAGCGCGGGTGCAAATTTACGTTCCAGCGCGCTGTGGACACGGGGGCGTAGCTGCGCCATAGGGATTTCCGGCTCCGCTTCCAGCGTGCGTTCGATCTCCTCCGCCCCCTGGTTGCAGGTGATTAGAATGAAGCAATGGCGGAAACTGATGATTCGCCCCTCCCCATCCTCCATCCAGCCCTTATCAAACACCTGATAGAACAGGTCGTAGACGTCCGGGTGCGCTTTATCGAACTCATCCAGCAGGATCACGGAATAAGGTTTACGGCGCACGGCTTCGGTGAGCTTGCCGCCCTTGCCATAGCCAACGTAACCGGGAGGTGCGCCTTTAAGAGTGGAGACGGTATGCGCCTCCTGGAATTCGCTCATGTTGAAGGTGATGAGGTTATGGGCACCGGCATACATCGCCTCGGCTAGCGCCGCCGCGGTTTCGGTCTTACCGGTACCGGTCGGCCCCGCCAGCAGGAAGACGCCAAGCGGGCGTTCAGGGTGCTGGATCCCCGCGCGGCTAATACGTACCGCCTGGGCAATTTCACTGATGGCAGAACGCTGCCCGAAGACGCGTGCACCGAGGTGTTTCTCCAGCTGCAATGCGTTATCAAGATCGTCCTGGATCATGCGTCCGGACGGAATACCGGTCCAGTCGGAGAGCACTTCAGCAACCACCATTTCATCCACCCAGGGGTGCACCAGCGGATCGCCCAGCTGCAGGGTATTCAGCTCATCCAGCACCGGACCGATTGCTTCACCCTCCTCGCGCCCGGCCTCCTGCAGACGCGTCACCAGCGCCTGTTCCTGCGTGTGTCGCTCCCCCAGCAGCGCGCGCGCGTCGCGGGCCTCACTGATGTTCTGCTCCAGCCAGCCCAGGCGCTCGCTGACGTTACTGCCCAACGGAATTTCCGCATGCAGAGCATCCATTTCCGCCTGGCGGGCATTCAGCGTTGCATCCAGCTGCGCGACACGCTGCGGGGTCACGTGGTGGCTGAGTGAAACCCGGGCGCAGGCCGTATCCAGCAGGCTGATGGCCTTATCCGGCAGTTGGCGAGACGGGAGATTACGCAATGACAAGCGCACCGCGGCGCGGATGGCGGAGTCACGGATGGTCACACCGTGGTGGCGTGAAAAAGCCGGAGCAATCGCGCGCATCATTTCAACCGCCGCTTCTTCTGTCGGTTCTCCGATAGGCACGCTCTGGAAGCGGCGGGTTAGCGCCGCGTCAGGTTCAATAAACTGTTTGTATTCCGACCAGGTGGTGGCGGCAATCATGCGCAGCGAACCGCGGGCCAGCATCGGCTTCAGCAGGTTAACCGCATCACCGGTGCCCGCCTGCCCCCCGGCGCCAACAAGGGTATGCGCCTCATCGCAGAAAAGGATAACCGGCGTCTCAGCGTGGGTGATGGCGTCAATCAGCGCCTTCAGGCGTGATTCAAACTCCCCTCGCATGCTGGCTCCCGCCTGCATGCGCCCTAAATCCAGCGATAACAAACGCGCACCTTTCAGCAACGGAGGGACATCGCCCGAGGCTATCTTGCAGGCCAGCGCTTCCACCACGGCCGTTTTCCCCACGCCAGCCTCGCCGACCAGAATGGGATTGTTCTGCCGCCGCCGGAGAAGAATATCGATGGTCTGGCGCAGCTCAGCGTCGCGCCCCACGACGGGGTCGATTTCCCCCTCAAGCGCCTGGCGAGTCAGGTCGCTACACCATTTATCCAATGTTGTAGCATGTTCTTTGCCGCCCGTAGCGGCGAGCGAAGCCTCCGCGGTTACTGGCTCTTCGTGCTCAACGGAAGCCGCCAGCAGCGTGCTGAAGTTCTCCATGACCTCCGGAATCGGCAGCTTTTTGAACTCGTCGCTGAGACGGTAGAGCCAACGCTGCAGGCTGCTGTCCTGCAACAGCCCCAGCAGAATATGGACCGTGCGCACGGACTGACTGTCGTCGAGCATCTGGCTCATGAGTAAACCACGCTCAACGGCCTGCTCCAGACGGCCAGAAAGATCCTGAGCCACCACGCTGCGGGTGGTCATATGGCTAAGGATGTGATCCAGCTGGTCGGTGAGACGCGCCAGGTTGACGCCGTAATGCGTCATTAGCTGCGGTACATCGCCCCGTGGCTCTTCCAGGACCCCCCTGAGCCAATGCTCCAGCTCCACGTATTCATGCCGGTAGGTCTGGCACAGCTTGGTGGCTTTAACAACAGACTGATACGCAAAGTGGCCCAGTCTGGAAAATAAACGCTCGCGTTGATACACCGAAAATCCCTCAAATTAGCAAGATTGTTGAAATACGTTCTGCTTGTAGGTACTGCTTTCCGCCTTCAGCCAGCCGTCCCTGCTGAGCCGGGTTTGTCCCAGACGGGACGACATATCCGGTCGGTTAATAATGTGCAGATCCACGTCAAACAGGATCTGCTGCCCCGCATAGTCACGGCAGATGGCAAGCAACGCGGCGAGTCGTTCACTGCCGGACTGCCAGCATAAATAATCCGGGGGGCCCAGCGGCCCGAGGGTAATGCGGGCCGCATGCTCTGTGTCGTAAAAACGCCTGCCCAGGCGCGTCTGCCCCAGCTTTCCCATACGCTGGCGAGCCTCATCACCCAGCATCCAGCGGGGATGACGCCCCTGAATAGTGATGGGCACGGCGAAGTAGTGCTGCAGCATCTGCTGTAGCGTCGCCCACCCTGTTCGCCCCGGCAGCCATGCCCCGGCAAAGCGGGAGCGCAGCCGCTTGACGTGAATATTGCCCGCGCCGGTATCACACACGCCGCTAAGCTGGTTGATCCGATGAAGAAAAGCATTTTCCCGCTGGCGCTCATGGCCCAACGCCACGTTAGTTTGGGCCCAGGCTCGGTAGTGCCAGACCGCAAGCCGCTGGCTTAACAGCGCGATAAACTCCTGAAAAGCGCGGTTATTTAGGGTGAGCATCTCCTGACGAGCATGCTCCGTAACGTGGATCGGCAGCGGACCATACGGGGCAAACATGCCAAAGTGGCGGCAAACCACCACCAGCGAAGGCGGCTCTGCATTTCTCGCCGGCCGCTGCGTTACGCTGACAACTTCGCGCGGGGCAAAAGCAAGATCGGCAGGCTGGATCACCTCAAGCCCGATAACCTGTCGCTCGCGTGCGCTTCCGGGCCTCACGCCAAGGCGGCCATCGCGCTCAAGACGCCTCAACAGCTCAAAAAAATTCAGCTGGTTTGAAAGTCCGGGAAACGCGACTGCAGGCGATTTTGCCTTTAGCAGGCGATAGCCGGGCGCAGGGCTCAGGGTGGCGTTTCTAAAAATCATGCGACGGCTCCCACTCGGCGAACGGCTCACCGTCCATCAAGAGCACGGTGCGCAGCGTCTGATTGAGCTGGCAGTAGTCGCTCAGCGCGGAATGGAGCAATCGGCCAAACAGCAGCCCCCCCTGATCGGCATGATTCTCGCTACAGAGATTGATGCAGGCCTTTACCCCTCGGGTCCATGTCATCGGGCCGGGGCGGGTATCACGCTCAAAACTCGCGGTAAAGGTGGCGCTCTCAATACTGCTGATACACCGCCGTTGGCTCGCCTGTGCCGTAGTGGCAAAAAGCGACAGCCAGTTACGGATGAGCGGAGCGGCATCCTTTACCTCGGGGGCCATATAGCGCAGCGGGTTGACCGTCACCCGACCGATCGCCTGCCAGGCCTGACGAATCTCCGGTACCGGGCGAGGTGCTGAAGGCATGCGCAGCAATGAAATCGACGTCAGGGGCAGCGCCAGTGAAATCTGCAGCATCGGCTGCTGAAGCTGGTCAGGCAGGAAAAAACGATCGCAGACCATCGCCGATACGGAGAGCGAGGAGATCTCATCAAGCTGTGTCTCTGTTGCCCCCGGTGAAAGGGTAATAAACAGGTCATCATCTCCAAACAGCGACCGCCCGGCTGACTGGGGCTGCGGCGAGGAGCAGCGGCGCACGGCATAGCCTGCCCGTGGCTGCCCGTGGCCAAAAGCGACATCTTCGGGCAAACGAGAAAAGGTAACGGCCTCAGTGCTACGGGTCAGCCCCTGTACGCTTTGCAGATGATGGACTTCGTAGAGCGCCGGATTTAGCCTGTCGACCACAATGTGATGTTCGGTACGCTGTTTATCCAGCTGCACCGGATCGCAACGGCGCGAGTAGAGGTTGATGACCGGCGTGGCAAACAGGTGAAAATCTTTGGTGCTCACCTGCTCAAGCAGCTGCGGGTTCGCCGCGTCCAACGCAAAGAGGAGCTCACACTCCTGCTGCTGCCCGCAGCGGGCAAGAAAGTCGTTAATACCGTGCAGGTCGACGCTGTAAAAACGCGACGGGGCAGCGAAAAATTCGCGCATCAGTCTGCTACCGGGCAGTTCACCAATCCCCTGAGGCAGCAAGGCTTCCTCTTCACTGAGTCCCCCCTGGCGCAGCTGGCTTTTGTCGAGCACGGTCACTAATGGACCTGCCGCCTGACGCGCCCAAAGCACCACCTTCTGGCAGCCATTGGTCAAGGCCGTCAGCAGTTGGTTTGCCCGCACGGCACTCCCGGTCAGGGTGAGGTGTAAAGGGTCGAACGTTGTCTGGCTGAGTGGCTTGACGCCCTGGGTGGTCAGCCGCAGGCGCAGGCAGGACTGCGCGCTGTTCAGATGACGAGTAACGGCCTCTGGCAGTTCGGCAGCAAGGCTGGCGCTGCATTCGGCCATGCTGATGGCGACCGGCTGGATCGCCAGCTCACGTCCGGTAACAAAAGTGACGTTTTTATTGCGCAACGACGTGTCCGACAAGGTCACCTTGCTGCCTTTTGGCAGCACTACCGGAGCCTGCCACAGCGGCGAGGTAAAATCCGGCGTCAGCCCGATGGTGGCAATCGACGGCATAGGCGTGTGCCAGTACGGGGCCAGTCGCTCCAGCATTTGCAGCGCAAATTCGGGATATTCATTTTCAATACGTTCATGGACGCGGGCGCTGAGAAAAGCAGAACCTTCCAGTAAACGTTCAACGAAAGGATCCTGAACCCCGTCTTTATGCATCCCGAGATGCCGGGCAACCTGCGGATGGCGCTCAGCGAACTGCATCCCGCATTCGCGAAGATAGCGCAATTCCTCATTGTATAATCCCAGGAAACGTTCACTCAGCATGACGTTCTCTCATCCTTGTTATTCAAGTACTTTCACCGCCCCACAGGAGTAATCGAGGGCAATGCGTAAATTCACTGTTTCCGGTTCTCCGGAAAATAAGCAGACGCCAAAAATATCGAATAAAATTGCCAGTACATGTGCCTGATCGGTGTCCAGAATAGGCACTACGCGAATACTCTCAGGCTCAAGTCGCGGCTCGAAAGTGGCAATAATATTCTGGATATGCCGTGCCAGAATCATGGGGTCAGTATTAATCGGTATACGTTTGCTTAATGAAGGTAAACCATAATTGAGGACCGAACTCATGCAAAATGAATGTTGTTTAAGTTGTAGTTGAGCGCTACGAGAAGCGTCATTTAGTAAACATTCAATATCGCGAAGAATCCATTCACGCCAGGCGGATTTCTTATACCCATGATGGCGCAAAGTTAATTTATCAAATAATGCAGGCTGTATTTTTTTCATTATCACCATTCATTACAGGGATTGCTGTTTTCAGGAAAAAATAACAGGCTATCCGCAGGTAGCCTGTTAAAAAAAATCAATTAACTATAACGGTTAGTAGCAAGATCATAGTGCGTAGTGACAGCCGCACCCATCGTGCCGTCATCGTTCTGCTCGCGATATTGAATTTCAATTTTGCTGAAATTCAGCTTCATTATTTCGCCCGGCATCACTGAATTGGTGTTGGCCACCTCATTGACGTTATGCGGCATGTTCCCGGCAATATCGTAAGAAGAAATCAGACAGTTGGAGAAGGTCATGGTCAGGAAGTCCTGCTGACCTGAACCGGCCTTACGGCACACCAGTTTCACTTCACTGATATGCTTACCATTAGCACAGTAGTTAAAAATTTTCGGTGTTGCTTTGTTTGACAACATACGGAATTCAATATCGTTCATATTGATTTTACCGGCACCACCGCCGCTGCCTTTACTCCAGCGAGCGCCATTTTCCTGCGACCATTTCCAACCCTGAAGCTGGATCCAACCTTTATAATCCTTGTCCTTTGATTCTCCTTCAATACCTTCAATTTTTAAAAAGAAATCAGCCAGACCCGAGGTGCTTGGATCATACTTAGTTGCTGTCGACATTAATAACTCCTTATTTAAGTTTAATACTCAAGCTAAATCACCATTAGCTACAATGGATATAACAATCACATGGATTTACAGCGTCTTTGTGATTAATCAATCAACACACTTGCAGGTTACTTCTTAGTTATTACCATCGGTCCTTGCGGAAGGCAGTTTCGATACCAATCGCAGTGATACCGTCATACCTTCCAGCTGGTAATGCGGTCGTAAATAAAAATGTGCGCGATAATAGCCCGGATCGTCGGCCACTTCCTCGACCTGAACTTCCGCTGCAGAAAGCGGGCGACGCGCCTTTGTGGCCTCTGAAGAAACAGATGGGTCGCCGTCCACATAGTTCATTAGCCAGTCGTTAAGCCAGCGCTGCATTTCATCCCGCGAGCGGAATGAACCAATTTTGTCGCGCACGATACATTTCAGGTAATGCGCAAAGCGACAGGTAGCGAAGATGTATGGCAGACGCGCGGAAAGTCGGGCGTTAGCGGTGGCATCTGCGTCATCGTAGGTGGCTGCACTGTGCAAGGTGCAGGAGCCGATAAACGCCGCAAAATCGGTGTTTTTACGGTACACCAGCGGCAGGAACCCCGCCTCGGACAGCTCATGTTCGCGGCGGTCAGAAATCGCTATCTCCGTTGGGCAGATAAGCTCATAGCCTCCTTCATCTGACGGGAAGGTGTAAGCCGGAAGCTCTTCAACGCCACCGCCGGATTCGATACCGCGAATGCGTGAACACCAGCCGTATTCGCTGAAGGCACGGTTAATGTTGGCCCCCATTGCATAGGCCGAGTTAGCCCAGGCAAAGTCGTTAACCTGGTCAGGACGGACACACTCTTCAAACGCAAACTCCTCCACCGGATTGCTCTTCGCGCCGTAAGGCAGGCGGGAGAGGAAGCGCGGCATCGTCAGTACCAGATAACGGGAGTCGTTACTTTCACGCAGGCTGCGCCAGGCGGCATATTCCGGCGTGGAGAAGATCTTGCCGATATCACGCGGGTTGGCCAGCTCGTTCCAGTTACTCATCTGCATCAGCGATGGTGAAGCCGCGGAGATGAATGGGCAGTGTGCGGCAGCGGCAATTTTCGCCATTTCAGTCAGCAACGAGACGCTCTGCTGACTGTGGTCAAACTCGAAGTCACCAATCAGGCAGCCAAAGGGTTCGCCCCCGAATTGACCGTATTCATGCTCATAAATCTGTTTGAACACCGGGCTTTGATCCCAGGCAGCTCCGCGATAGCGACGCAGTTCCCGCGCCAGTTCGTCCTTGTTGACGTTCATCACGCGAATTTTCAGGTGCTCATTCTCATGCGCGTTGTCGATGAGATAGCTCAGGCCACGCCAGGCGGACTCCAGCTTCTGAAACTCATCGTGATGCAGGATATGGTTAACCTGCGCGCTGATTTTTTGGTCAATTTCGGCGATAAGCGACTCGACGGTTAATACCACGTCCCGACTCACGCGGGTCTGCTGGCTACCCGCATACTCCATTAGCGTACAGACCGCACGACGAACGGCATCGCCAGCCTCGTCGGTGCGCGGACGGAAGGAGCGCTTGAGGATCTCATCCAGCGCGCTGTTGTTTTCATCCTGGAACTGGAGTTCGCCCTTACGGCTGAGGGCCGCGTCTTGCATCATGTCCATCAGGCATCCTCCCCTGGGTTCTCATCGTTCTGTGGGTTCAGAAACGCGTTGTTCTTCTCATTCACCTGGCGATGGAGGAAATCCGGGTCTTCCAGCAAACTTTTAATCACCTCTTCCGCGCTCGCTTTGCCGTCCATATAGGTAATCAGCTCCGCCAGGCGAGAGCGGGTTTCCATCAGACGCGACAGCTCCGGTACGTTTTTGGCAATCGCTCCGGGAGAAAAGTCGTCCATCGAGGTAAAGTCGAGTTCCACATTCAGCAGCGAATCATCGTCGCTCAGCGTATTATCGACACGCATCGACAGGCGCGGGGTAATAGCGCGCATGCGAGCATCAAAATTGTCTTTATCAAACGTTAAAAACTTGCGCTCGGCGATCGGCATCAGTGGTTCAGCGCGATGGCCAGATAAATCAGCCATCACCCCGGTTACGAACGGTAATTCCACCTTTTTTTGTGAACCGTATATTTCAACGTCGTATTCAATTTGAACTCGCGGTGCATTATTTTTGCCTATAAATTTTTGCGAGCTTGTATCTCTGGCCATTAGACTCTCCTGAAAAAACTATTAGCCTGACTTCCCAATAAAGGTTCCCAGAGCCCCACGGGCATCCGGCATTAATTCCTCGACAATATCTTCAAATTCCATACCAATCAGTTTTTGCGCCCGCCGAATAAATATTGGCGCGGGATGGCTTGGCTCATGAGCCTTAAAATAATCGATGATGCTATTCATCATTAATACAGCATCCTGGCGGCTGCGAATTTGACCGTCTCGCCGAAGCGTACTGTTCTCATCAGGCACCTCGGTTACCACGCCCGCGTCGTCCACGGGAGGTTGCTCCAGCCCGGCCAGTTGAGCGGCCATTTTGCTTAATACCGCCCGTAGATTACGGCAGTCCAGCTGATAGCTGTCGCTATGCTGATTGGCATATTGTTCAATACGCGCCAGCGCCTCCACGACAAATGAGCACTGAAATTGCAGCGCCGGGCAGCCCTGCGCCTGGTATCTGACGGCACTTTTCCCAAGAATAACAATCAGCTCTGACCACGTGAGAACCGAATCATCCTGCAACATGCAGCGCTGCAGTTCTTCAATGGTAAGCGTACTGTCCGCCATTAATCGGGCTTGTTTTATTTCCGACAGGCAGGAGGCGGTTGCCATCCAGCCCAGTGCGGCCGCGTGGCTACTGCCCTCCGGCTCATCCGGCATATGTGGAAAAACGGTCTCCCCGCTGGCCAGCGCTTCATCAATTCGACGGATATCATGAAACAGCGCAATAATGCCCTGCGTGTGCAGCGTTGCCCGTAAATGCCAGATCATAACGCGCAGATCTTTACAGGCAGTTAATAACCGCTCACATTTCTCACAAATATCCACCCAGTCGACTGACTCACTTTCTTCAGAATTAATAAGTGGGTCAGCAGAATTGTCATGATCGGAAAGCGCCAGCAGTATTTCGTTATACAGCGGGTCATATTCAACGCCGTCTATTTCGTTAAATACGATAGCATTCATATTTACGTCCTTTTAAACACAACGATACTAAAATGCTTATCGTTAATTAGCCTGGTGCTGGTGCTGCTGAGCAATATAATTATCAGGTGTCTACGAAGTAATGGCTATTAAAAGCGAGCTAATGACACTTTAACGTCTGGAAATTCTGATGGTTACTGATAGCTAAGCGTAAACGTGGCGCTGGCCTCGTAAGGCCCCCCCACGACTTTTGACGCATCGTTCGTCTCCACCCGGACGAAGAAATTCAACGCATTGCTGCCGTCGACCAGCGTTATCGGCAGCGATTGTGTATTAATATCCAGGTTTGACAGATCCTTATTGAGCAAACGGAGCGCGACCCCTTTTGCCGTTCCCGTGGTCTGCAATAGTCCGGCCATATCCGGGTCTACCTGACCGTTAAACATCACCCGGACGGTATCCTTTACGCTGGTTTTGCAGCCTGAGAGACCGATAGAAAAGGCGTTATCCGCCCCTTTCCCGCCGTTCGCCACCAGCGTTTTAACGTTAACGGGCTCAAGGGGAACCGTCATATCCAGTGACTCGGGATTGACGGTGCAAGGCTGCGGTACCAGTCTTCCGAAAAATGTCACCTCACCGCCCACTGAGTCGATAGCCAGAACCGAGCCACTGAAGCTGCCGGCGAGCAACACCAGACTCATCATTGCGCTACGCATGCCGTAATCTCCTTTATTGAAAACTCGCCACCACGGTGGCAGAAGCGGTAAAGACCCCCTCTCCCAGAGAGGCGTCGACTGCCGCCAGCGGCGCGGCGGTCAGGTTCCAGCTTCCGCGGTTCCCGGGGCTTGTGACCGGCTCGGCAACGTTGGGCTTCACCAGATTCCCCTGACGTTTAACCAGGATGCTCAGATCGGCCAGGTTGGTCGCAAAACTGTCGCCGCTGGTACCGTTTTGCTTAAGCGCCAGGCTAATAGGTACGTCGCCTGCATCAAAACGCCCACCGGTACAGACAAAGGTAATATCAACGTTCTTAACATAGCGACTGCCGTCCAGATTGTCGGTCCCGATATCGCCAAAATCGACGTTGATCGGGCTGCCGTTATTAAAGGTGCATTTTTCCGGGGTAGCCTCGACATCCGTGCGGAAAGTCATCCTGAAGATAGGATCACTGCCAAACCCTACGCCATTGGTTAAAAAGCCAAAGACCTCAACAGTGTGTTCGGATTTAGCATCGCTATTTCCATCCAGGCTTTTGCGTAGCCTGAAGGTCGCCGTCCCCTTACTGGCGGTATAAAACATTTTGTGTTCACCCAGCGGAGTGCCATTCTTGTCGGTGGGGTAACAGACATAGTCACTGTCGGTGCCGGTTTTCGCCGGGAATGGAACGACCACGTTGTCTATATTGGTCCCCGAACCACCAGCACCGTTTCCCACTGACATAACCACTTTCACGTCAAAGTAATCATTGAACTTATGCCAGCTGTCACTGCCAGGCAATAAATCAGCAAAACGGGCATTATAGGTGATGGTGCTGCGCTCTATTGGCCCGGACGGGCAGTAGGATTTTCCTAAATAGACTGGCGTGTAGCCCCATTTCACTTCAAACTCTGCCCCAGGTACGTTACTGGTGACTTTATCCTGGGTTAAAATCACCTCCGGAGGCGTGATAACGCCGTCTAAGCCCTGGATCTCTCCCTGCACCTCAGCCCGCGCGAGCCCGGAAAGCGTGAGAAGCGCCAGCGCCAGCGTAAGGCGGTTTAATGGGTAAACGCTCAAGACTGCCCCCTTAGAAATAGTAAACATTGACGTTGACGACAGCGTCAAAGGCGTCGGCCATCACGAACCTTTGTGTCGCTTCAAGATTCGCGCTAAATCGTAATTCGTTGTTGCCCGCGTTCAGGTACTGATTGCGCATCACCCTGTTGAGCGGGATTTGTGTCCCTCTGGCATCGCTTAACCGGATACCCACGCCCCGTGCACCGTTGAGTTTCAGCAGGTTCGGGTTGGCGATGTCCGTCTCTCCCGCGAAGGAAAAGGCGACAACCTGCTCACCGGTGACAAAGCTGTTGTCTCCGCTGTAGCGCGTGCTGTCGATACCGTCTTCAAACGCATGCGCTCCCATCAGGCAGTCCTGAAAACGCAAAGTGAAGGTGACATCCGCCGAACGGTCCCCTACTTCGCGAAAGCTTTTCGCACTAAGCTGCCCGAGATCGACCCGCTGAAAAGCAGAGTCCACCGACAGCGCGCAGGGCGTGCTGAGCAAGCCGCCAACAAAGTGAATTTGAGCGACGTCTGGTATCTCGTTACGCGGCTGGGCAATGGGTTTCGAATCGCGCGCCTGGCTTGACGTGCAGACGAGTAAACAGGCCGTCAGCAGCATTCTTTGTAACGTGGTGCGTGGTGCATGGTGTCCCATAAATTTTCTCCTTCAATGGCCCTTACTGGTCGCCAGCCACACGGCAGCCGGTACTCCCCTTGCAGCTGAACTTGATCTCCGGCTGACCGCCGTAGTCGTTGATGTAGCTCACTACAAACTGATTAGGCAGCCCCTCGGGCAGCGAGACGTTCTCACTCGCCTTTGGCGCAATCATGACCGGCGTGAAGCCCTTGATAACGCCCCCACCGTCCTTATGAAAATTCCGCGAAATCCTGCTTAGCGTGACGTAATAAGGCGTAGGGTTTTCAATACGCAACCCGCCTGCCTGCTTGTGGAATATCAACTTGTCCTGCCAGACGGCCCCTCTTTCTGGCTTGATCGCCTTCGGGCGATAGAAGAGTTTGATCTGCGACTGGAGCGCTATCTGCATGACGTTGCTCTTCTCCGGGCGCGGCGGTACCTCCAGCAGGTTAAAGTAGAATAAGGACTCTTTGTCCGCCGGCAGCGTGGCGATGGCCGGAGAAGCCACGATGCGCACCAGGCTTTTTTCACCGCCGTTGATACGCTGCAGCGGCGGCATCACCATCAGCGGTGAATGCACCTTTTTGTGCCCGGCATCCTCCAGCCAGGATTGGGCGAGAAACGGCAGCTGTTTGTTGTCGTTGGTTATCATGATGCTGACCGAACGGTTATCCTCATCAAAGACGATGCGGGTTCTGTCCGGCGTCAGCGCCGCAAAGGTGGAGAGACTGATCAGCGCACAGGCGATAACAACGGTCAGCGCCAGCGTAGTTTTTAAAGAAAAGAGAGACATAGTTAATCGATTTCCTGTCAATTATTCACACGGTAAAAGGAGCTGGGAAAGACTCTGATAGTTGCCCGGTACCTTGATTCGGCACTGCCTGCTGCCGCCCCAGGCAACGTCCAGCACCTCTTCTTTCTGTACGCCGGTGAGATAGACGCTGCCGTCATCGTTCACCACCGAAACTTCACGTCCACTCTGGTTCAGAACGATGGCGCCAAACGGGGGAGCTTCGCCGTTAGCGGTTCGCAGCGCGGCAAACATTTTCTCGCCGCGTACTACCGCAAAGTTGCGATAACCGATGGCTCCCTCAGTCAGAGTGCCCTGCACGACCGCGCGGGTCGCTTCAACATCGTTTGCCAGCTTGTTGACGTCGATGCTGGTGGTTGTGTCGAAATAGCTCGGTACATCGGAGACCACGCCTACGCCAAATCGGTTAGTGGTCGTTTTGCCATTGTTAATCGGCACACCGCTGACATTGCCGGTATTGACCATAATTCGCGATCCCCCGCCAAAGCCGTTGCGGTGCAGTGCCGCTCCCTGCGCTGTCGCCGTTGCGCCCCCTCTCATCGACGCGCTAAGCGAGGCATAGCTGTCCTGCTGGTATGAGGTGTTGGCGGCAAAGGTGCCGTAAGGGGATTCATGGGTGTAGTAGCCACTGCCCAGCGCTTTCCCTTTGCGGTTCATCCCCGAATTCAACTGCCAGTTGTTATTCGGATCGGAATAATCGCTGTAGGATCCCGTCTGAGTGATGTCGCTGTTTTGTACCTGCATGTTGTAACCACCCCGACGTCCCTGCCCCAGCGGCAGAGAGATATTCAACGAGCCACCGTAGTCGTTGCGGGTTTCGTGATATTTCGATTTGTAGGCACTCAGGGATACCGACACCCCCTGTAGCGACCCGATATTCATCATTTTGCTCACCGAGAAATCGATGCGCTCCTGTGTGGGCCGGTTCCAGTACTCCAGGTGGTTGTAGTTGATATAGGTGGTAAAGGCCTTCGAAGGCGAGTCGGCAAAGAACGTTTTGCTGGCGCTGACGGTGTAGCTCTGCTTTTCCCGGCTGCCATAGTCTTCACGCTCGCGCTCATAGCGCGCGTCAAGATACTGAGACATATCCATGTATTTACGCTGGGAGAAGCGGTAGCCCGCGAAGGTTATCTGGCTGTCATACTCATCAAAACGTTTGGAGTACTGCACCTTCACCGACATACCGTTATCCCGCCCGCGTCCCGGCAGCGAAGCAAAAGACTGGGTCACGTCCAGAGACACAGCCCCCAGCGCATTGAGATTGACGCCGACGCCCGCGTTGACCGCGTTATAGCTACCGCCGAGCAGCGCACCGCCATACAGTGACCAGTTATTGCTCAGCCCCCAGGAGATATCCGCCAGGCCAAATCCCTGCCCGTAAACCCGGTGGTTGGTGTTAGAAGGCATCCCCATGGCCAAGTTATAGCGTACCGATCCAGGACGAGTCAGATAGGGAACCGACGCGGTGTTGACGTCATAAGTCGACACGCTGCCGTTGTCCTCTTCAATACGGACATTTATCTTTCCGCGCACCGAACTGTTGAGGTCCTGGATGACAAACGGCCCCGCCGGCACGGTGGTTTCATAAAGAATGCGCCCGTCCTGGGAAAGGGTGACTTTGGCGTTGCTTTTGGCGGTACCACGGACTTCCGGCGCAAATCCCTGCAGGCTAGGCGGCAGCATTCTTTCGTCACTGCGCAGGCTTGCCCCGGTCATTCGGAAGTTACTAAAAATACTAGAATCGTGGTAAATCTCGCCCACGGCAAAGCGGGCCCCTTGCTCCGGCAAGGGGACAAAACCATAGATCTGGTTCCAGGCAAAACCGCCTTTATCCCTTAGCTTGTTGCGCGCAGACCAGGCCTGATAATCGGCACGCAGGCGCAGGCTTCCTACGTTAGCCCCAGCGGTACCATAACTGCTGAAACTGTTATAGGAGCTGTGCACATCATTCTTACCGTAGCGCTTACCGATTTGCCCCGTCAGGTTGTAGTCCACCAGCAGGCCGGGGATCCCCCGGTCCCACTGTTCTGGTGGCGTCCAGTTGGCGTCTTTGTATTTCATCCATGCCTGAGGAATTGTTATTTGCAGGACGCCCTGACCAATACGATTAGATACGGTAGCCCCCTCAATACCGCTGATATCCACGCACTGGTTGCCATTCCAGTAGCGGATCTTTTCCGCGGCTTCCGGCTTTAGCGCCATCATGCCGACAAGATCGGCAGGCAAACAGGCGCGGGATGCATCAGGGTTTTGCGGATCGGTGATGAACCGAATGGTGCGCTGGCCTATCATGGCGTCATTAATTTTGACATCCAGCAGATATTCGCCCGGCATGACGTAGCCATCGTTAGAGAAACGGCTCAAATCAACACGGTCGCGATCGTTGACATCCAGTATGTAGGTATTAAATTCCGTTGCCGCGGCCGCTTCATCGGGCTTATAAAATGACAAGCCAATACACACCGCCAGCAATTTTTTTTTCGTATCCAGGGATATCATAGAAATTTTCGCTTATTCCAGATAACACGCGGCAAACCGCCATGCGTTAAATAATCAACCGCCCGTTTAGCTTGCAATAATCAGAAATACCGCAGCAGTATTTGTGCCGTGCTATTAAACTCCCCGGCGCCGACTCGTTTACCAAAAATATGCAGGCTGGTATTAAAAGTTAATTCATTGTCACCCGCGATCAATGTAGCGACATTAACGGCGATGCCCGGAGGAATAATACGGTGGCGGCTGTCAGCAATTTCAATGGCTATTCCTTTCGCATCACCATCAACGGCCAGCATTCGCGGATCGTACTGGCTGGGGATTCCCGTGAGCAGCACGTCGACAGACTGATTCTTTAACAGCTGAAGATCGCAGTTCACCAGCCGGAGAGTGAACGCGGTTTGGCTGCTGGCGACACGGCTGGTGCTATCTTCTGGCCTGGCGGCCAGCTGGCCGAAATCGACGGTCTGATCGCGACTTTCGCTATCAATATTGCAGGTCGGCGAAAAGATTGAGCCACTCAATGCCAGCTTGCCCTGCAGTATATCGTCCGCCCTTGAAGCGCCGGTCAGTAAAAACGTAAGAAGGGCTATGCCAACTTTCCATGCCTTAAGCATCGTATTCACCTTTGCGATTAATATTGAGTGATGGAAACCATCACTCAATGGAACAGAGGGGATCAACAAAGGTGTTAGTTGTACGCCAGGGTGAAGTTCGCGATGCTGGTAAAGTCACCCGGAGTCACGGTGCCGGTACCCTGCAGCGCAGCCTGTAAACGCAGGGTGTTAGTGCCAGGCTGGATCGAAATATTGCTCGACGCAGTACCCAGCGCAATTTTATTTTCATTGCTATCCATCAGCTTGATGGCCGCCCCTTTAGCGTGGCCGCCTTGCAGCGCCAGCAGCGTTGCATCGACGCTGTCCGCGGTGCCGTTGAAGGTAACATTCACCATATTTTTAGTGCCGTCACAGTCAACAAGGTTAATGTCGAACATGACCGGAGATGACTGACCACCGCCGTTAAGCACGTTGGAGGTGATGCTGCCCATTTGCACGGTCTGGTCAACGGAATCCGGGGCGATACTACACGCGCCGCTGTTGATCTCACCGGTGAAGGTGACCTTGCCGCCCCCTTCGCTGGCGTTCGCCTGAGAGGCAATGACGCCGACAGTAAACAGTGCTGCCACAATTGATTTCATTCGCATTGTCATAATCCCATATTAAAAAAAATACCTACGGTTATTTCCCGTTCCGTAACTCAGCGCGGTTCTGCAGAGAGCCTTTACATAATAGTTGGCAACTAAGAAATTTGAATTTCCATTTGAGAAATGACTTATTACCAGCTTACCAGCAACAAGTTAACTGGTAGTAAACATATTATTTACCGAAGTTCATTTCATGTTTTTAAATTAAAAAAGCACGCTAGTTAGTTGAGATTATTTTATTTTCCCGTTGTTAGTTATACGGAGAGGTTACACATGTCGTTCCGACCTGAAATACTGCCAGTGCTGGTGCTGCTAGCGCTGCCCACCCTGTGCAAAGCAGACAATTTTTCATGGACTCAACCGCAGTCGAATGTTCCGACCGGAAATTTTGATGAATCGCGTTTTTTACCCGCCCCTTCGCCGCAGGGTAGCAGGCCAGCCCCACCGCCTCCTAAACCCGCAGCGGTTCCCCGCAGGAGCCAGAAGCCCCCTGCGCCGCGCAAAGAGAACCAGCTTACCGTGTTAAAAAGAGAGCTTAGCGGGCAAAAGCAGGAAGCCAGCCTGCTGAAAATACGTATTGCCGAACTGGAAGCGCAGCTTGTTTCCCATCAGCGCAATTCGCTTTTCTCCTCCTTCACGCCCGCGGTATCTGAGGCTTTGCGCAGCACCGTCGCACTGCTTCTTCCGCCAACGAAAAGCGTTTATCTGCGGGCCGACCCCAGCTCTTCAATGTCTTCCGTGGGGGAAGACAAGCTAACCGACTACGCCACCGGCGTGATGATTGGCAAAAACATCGCCATGATGCACCAGCGCAATAAACTGCTGAACATTTCCACCGACAACGACGCCGTAATCACCGGCATCGAGGACTACCTGAACAACCGCATCCGAGTGCCGGAAAATGAGCTTCGCGAGCGCATTGAAGAGCGGGAGTCGAGTTTGCAGGAAGCTACCGAAGCCTACGCCTGGCGCCACCGTCAGGATGGCGCAAAATATACCGAGCAATTTGTGAAACGCGCCGGTGTACACCGTTCACCGGGCGGGTTTTATTACCAGCTGGAAAAGAAAGGTCAGCGCAGAATCGCGGCCACCAGTACCGTTGATATTCAGGTAACAGAGAAGCTTATCGATGGCACGGTGGTGAACGACATGAAGCGCACCGGAGCCGTGATTTCACAGAAACTTAGCGAGTTCCCACCGATGTTTAAAGAGGCCATTGAACTGGCGGGCAATGGCGGCGTAATGACGCTGGTCGTGCCGCCAGAACTGGCTTATGGTGACCGCGGGCAACCCCCGCAGATCCCGCCAGGTGCAACCATGATTTATCAGCTTAGCGTGGTGGGCGTCAGGGGCTAAAAATATCGCCGTAAACCGTACCTGACTTTCCGCAAAGCGTTCCGTCGGACGGCCAGGTTCTGGCTATACTCTTATTCACTTCTGGTTAACATTTTCCCGACGGGCTAAGGGTCAATCATGTCAGTGAAAAAGAAAACGTCATTGTCAGCAATGACAATGGCCGCCGTGGGTGTGGTATATGGCGATATTGGCACAAGCCCCTTGTATACCTTACGGGAATGCCTAAAAAGCGTGGGCAATGCGGCCAACGATCCTGCGGCTTTATTTGGTTTTTTGTCGCTTATTTTCTGGCTGCTGACGCTGATTGTTTCGATTAAATACATTGTCTTTGTGATGCGGGCTGATAGCGAGCGCGAGGGTGGGATCCTGACGCTGATGTCGCTCGCGATACGGCAACTCGGACCGAGAAGCACCGGCATAATCATCCTGCTGGGGCTGATTGGCGGCAGCTTTTTCTACGGTGACGGTGTCATTACCCCGGCAATTTCCGTGCTCTCTGCGATCGAAGGAATGGAAATTATCGCCCCTTCTCTGTCCGGGTATGTTGTGCCGCTGTCGATCATTGTGCTGACCGTCCTCTTTATTATTCAGAAAAAAGGAACCGGGCTGGTCGGTAAGTGGTTTGCGCCGGTGATGATTCTCTGGTTTGGTGTGCTCGCGGTATTGGGGATCAGAGGCATTCTTCATTACCCGGCAATACTGCAGGCATTGAACCCGCAGTGGGCGTTTCATTTTTTTGTCACCTATCACGCCACCTCTTTCACCGCGCTGGGCATGGTCGTTCTGGCGGTCACCGGTGCCGAAGCCCTGTATGCTGATATGGGGCATTTTGGCAAACCCCCCATTCGAATTGCCTGGTTTTCGTTAGTCATGCCAGCACTGGTGTTGAATTATTTTGGCCAGGGCGCGCTGTTGCTGCGCGACGCTGGCGACGGTTATTGCCTCGCAGGCCGTTATCTCGGGCGTTTTTTCCATGACGCGTCAGGCTGTTCGCCAGGGATATCTCCCCCCAATGCGCATTATTCATACTTCTGAAGATGAGTCGGGGCAAATTTATATCCCGGTGGTGAACTGGCTTTTATTTGCGGCCGTGCTCGTTGTTATCGTCTCTTTCCGGCAGTCCGGCGCGCTGGCTTCAGCCTATGGCATCGTCGTGACGGGAACAATGGTACTGACATCGGTACTGCTGTTCATTGTTGCCCGCCACTGCTGGGGCTGGTCGTTCGTTAAGGCAGGGATCATGCTGTGCCTGATGATGCTTATTGATGTGCCGCTGTTTAGCGCGAACCTGTCTAAATTGTTTACCGGCGGCTGGTTACCGGTCATTCTTGGTTTGCTGGTGCTTTCGGTGATGTTGACCTGGAAAACAGAACGCTCTCGCCTTCTTGGCCGCCTGAGAGAGGATGAAGAAGGGCTGCATGCGCTGATTACCGCTCTTGAGAAAGACCCGCCGCAGCGGGTTAAAGGCACGGCGGTGGTGATGGTCAGAGCAAGCAGCGCCATTCCTCTTGTGCTTCTCCACAACCTTAAGCACAACAAAATACTCCATGAGCGGGTGGTTCTGTTGACCGTGGTGACCGAGAATGTTCCCTACGTACACCGCGTCAGACGTCTTGATACGGAACGGCTGTCTGATTCTTTCTGGCGCGTCACCGCGCGATATGGGTGGCGTGAAACGCCCAACATGACGGATATTCTCTATCGCTGTGGCCTGACGGGCCTCAGTATGTCTCTCAATGAAACCTCATTCTTTCTGTCAAGGGACACGCTGGTGATGGGGAAACGCCCGTGGTATCTGAGAATGCGGGGCCGGGTGTTCCAGGTCTTCCAGCGGAACGCGCTGCGAGCCCCTGACTTATTCCAGATCCCACCGAACCGTGTCGTGGAGCTGGGCGGCCAGATTGAATTTTAGCGTGGCTCTCCTGCACCCCGCTCGCAGGACAGGCGGAATGATGGGCAATCGGCAAGCCTGGCAGAACGCCCGGCGCGTTGTCCTGCCCGCGATGCGTAGTAACCCAGTATGAAGGCAAAATGTGGAAAATTAGGTTGTTCCGGGAGTGAAGCCGGCATATCAGGTATAGATGCATCGACTTAGTTCACAGAATTAAGGACATAGTCGCAAAGCGCTATTCAAATATGCTGGCTAAGTGGTAACTTGCGTAGCGAAGATTTGTCCGATGTAGCCTAATGCCATCAAACAAGCCGATCGCGCATGGCATACCCGATATCAAATCAATAAATAGCATTCAACGATATGAAAATGAATGGCGGAGAGAGGGGGATTTGAACCCCCGGTAGGGTTGCCCCTACTCTAGTTTTCGAGACTAGTCCGTTCAGCCGCTCCGGCATCTCTCCGTTCTGTGGTTGCCATCATGCCAGGTTATGCGGCATTTTAACAGCCTGCGCCCTTTCGTTTTAGTTCGAACGATGACTTTGCGAGCAAGTAACATGATTAAGTGGCCCTGGAAAGCAAGTGATTCAACCGCTGCCCCGGCTTTGCCGTGGGAGCAGGCGTTAGCCATTCCCGTGCTGGCGCCACTCAGTGAAACCGAGCAGCAAAAATTAATTCACCTTGCCGAGCGTTTTTTACAGCAAAAAAGGCTGGTGCCGGTGCAGGGTTTTGAACTGGATGAACTCAAGTCCACACGAATAGCGCTGCTGTTTTGCCTGCCGGTTTTAGAGCTGGGCATCGAATGGCTGGACGGTTTTCATGAGATACTGATCTACCCGGCCCCGTTTATCGTCGATGACGAATGGCAGGACGACTTTGGTCTGGTACACAGCCAGCGCGTCGTGCAGTCCGGGCAGAGCTGGCAACAGGGGCCGATAGTGCTGAACTGGCTTGACGTGCAGGACTCTTTCGATGCGTCCGGTTTTAACCTGATTTTCCATGAAGTTGCCCACAAGCTTGATAGCCGCAACGGCGATCGCGCCAGCGGCGTGCCGCTGATTGCATTGCGCGACGTCGCGGGCTGGGAGCATGACCTCCATGCAGCCATGGACAGCATTCAGGATGAAATAGACATGGTCGGTGAAAATGCCGCCAGTATTGACGCCTATGCGGCAACCGATCCGGCAGAGTGCTTTGCGGTGCTTTCCGAATATTTCTTCAGCGCCCCACAGCTTTTCACACCCCGCTTCGTGTCACTTTACCAACGTTTTTGCCAGTTCTACGGACAAGATCCGTTACAACGGCTGGTAGAGAGTGAAAACGCACCCGGTTCAGCGGGAAATACGGTGCATTAAACCAACAACCCGATGCAAAATTAACCATACGAATTAATGCGTTACTTTTACTGTTGACAGTTTTAACGGCTAACGCTACCATGCGCCCCGTTGAAACAATTCCTCTGTAGTTCAGTCGGTAGAACGGCGGACTGTTAATCCGTATGTCACTGGTTCGAGTCCAGTCAGAGGAGCCATATTTAGAGAAGCCCGCTTAAGGAAACTTAAGCGGGCTTTTTGTTTCCCGACAGGCACCAGGTCCCTGTCCGTTTTTTCCCCTGGTCACCTTCTCCCGGCTAACTAAGGCTCCCCCGCCGCCGCGTTGGCTGACAGCCAGTTTTTAAATGCATCAACCGACAGTGGCCTGGAGAAAAAATATCCCTGATAAGCGATATCGCCCTGATGCCGCAGAAAATCCACCTGCGCTTCTGTTTCTACGCCTTCAGCAATGACTGCCGCCCCAATGCGCGTTGCCAGATCGGTAATATTGCCGATGATATCGTTACATAAGCGATGAACGCCTATTCCAGACGTAAAACGCTTGTCGATTTTAATAATATCGACCGGCATCTGATGAAGTATTTCCAACGTGGAATACCCGGTACCAAAGTCATCGAGCGCGAAGCGCCCCCCCCGGGCTTTGAACCGCTCGATATTGTTCAGCGCAGTGTCATTACCCGTTAACATTTCCCGTTCGGTAATTTCCAGAACCAGGTTGATATTGCTCCCGACCCGACGCAGAAAATAGTCGAAGTCATCCTCAATGGATGCAGACTGCAGATGCCGGGCGCTGATATTGAAGCTGATATAAAACGGGGTGGAGGTTTGGTAATGTGCCGCAAACTTGTCGGTGACATCAATAATCAACTGTTGCGTCAGGGGAATAATTAAACCGGTTTGTTCAGCCATAGGAATAAACTGGTCAGGAGGAATAATGTTCCCCTTATGCAGCCACCGGACCAGTACCTCACAGCCAACCGGGGCAGGATGCTCACCTTTAACAATCGGCTGGAAGTACGGATGCAGTTCGCGGTTTTTCATTGCTTCCGTCAGAAGCTTTTCAGGCGTCCTGGGCCGCCCGGTCCAGAGATAGCTGAACAGCGCAGCCGCAGCAGAAAGCAGGATCAAAATCGCTATCATTAACCGCCCATCTTCCAGGCAGGTCTGAATAACATTTCCGGAGTGAATAGCGGCCGCCAGGCTGAACGGATAGCTTCCTGATTGAATGACAATAGCCTTGTCACTCGCGGTGTATGTCGACGGATGAACTTTCCCGTCCTGCGACATCCATCCCCATGTCGTACTCAGAATAACAGGGACATGCTCTGAGGCAGACTCGAGGATATTACGGATATAGTAGCCATCCGTGCTGGTGTAGAGCCCATAATTTCCGTTTTGTAGATGAAATAGTACGAACGGATGACCATTTAACGCTTTAATGTCTGATGCCAGATAGAGTTGATATGATTTTCGCCGATCGGCCCCACGAGGAACCTCTCCCTGGAGTGAGGAGCAATAGACTTCTCCAGAAGCCGCAAGCTCAATATTCCCAACGTTAGGCGTAATGGCCAGCTGGCGCCGGAGCGCTTCAATGGTTTGCGTTGTACAGGGCGCACCGGCCAGGCCGTACATCGACTGGGCCGAGCGCTGAACATGTGAAAACAGGGAATTAAGCTGATTTTTGGCCAGAGCCATCGCATTTTGCTGTTGAGCGTTTAGCCAGATGCTGGTTTGCACGTAGAGGAACAAGGCTGAGCCTGACAGACAGGCAATGAAGATTATTGCCGATAAGGCTATGCGCCTACGCTGGTATCTGGGTTGTTTGTGCATGCTGTGACCAGCCGGTAAGGGTTTTACTGAAAGCCTGGCACATAATGTCATTATGCACTAAGCAGAAAATTATTTACTGCGGGCTACCTTGCGTTTTATCAGTTTGTTACAGGGTGAAGCCCCCACTCCGCGCGGCCAAATACTGAAAAATACGTATTTGCAGGCGTGATGCTTTTGGCTTGCGGGCTACAGCATTAAACCGTATTTTGAACATCCTTCTCCGCTCCCACTTTAATTGCTTTGTACGATGAGGAAAAATGGAATCTCTGTTTGTCTACGGTACGCTTCGCCCCGGTCACGCTAATGCGCATATTATGGAAAAGATCGGCGGTGAGTGGCTACCGGGCTACGTGACCGGTACATTTTACGAACGAGGCTGGGGGGCCGCCGCCGATTTCCCCGGGATCGTGCTGGATAACGAGGGGCCTGAGGTTCACGGCTATCTGTTTTTATCCAGCAACCTGAGCGCACACTGGCCGATGCTGGATGAATTCGAGGACGGCTACGATCGCGTCGAAGTCGATGTCACCACGCTCGATGGCAGAGCCGTGACCGCCTGGATTTATCAATTACAGCCGCAGGGCGAGCTGTAGAGCAAAGAGAGGCCCACCGGGCAAAGCAGGCTCTTTTTCTCCTGTGGGCAAAAGCGCACGCCCATAATACAGTACGCAATTAATTGACGGCCAGACGCAGAGCTAAATACTCCGGATAGGGATTAAAATAGTTCTGCGTTAATAGATAGTCATCCGGATATTCGGCCAGGTAATGTTTGAGTAACGTCAGGGGGGCAAGTATCGGTAATACCCCGTCGCGATAGCGGAGGATCACATCGCGCAGCTCGCCGCGCTGGCGGGCGTTCAGCTGGTTACGAAAATATCCCTGAATGTGCGTCATTACATTAGTATGATTTTTCCGCGAGGCCGGCTTCTTGAGGATCGCCATCAGTTTTTCACGGTATGCCACGAAGAAACTGTCCAGGTCTTCCCATTTATGCAACGAGGCGACGAACGGCCCAATCTCACGGTAACCCGCCTGGTGGTGTGCCAGCAGCTGAAGTTTATAGCGGCTATGGAAATTCAGCAGCGCACGTCGGCTAAGACCATTGGCCCGTAGCGTGTTCAGTTCATGCAAAGCAAAGATGCGCTCAACAAAGTTCTCGCGCAGCACCGGATCATGCAGTCGGCCATCTTCTTCAACCGGTAACCACGGGTATTTCTCAAGCAACGCCCCGGTGAAAAGGCCCACGCCCTCTTTACGCCCACGATTGCCCATTTCATCGTACAACCGCACGCGCTCCATGCCGCAGCAAGGCGATTTGGCACACACGATGAATCCCGAAAGCTCATCGTTTCTGGAGACATATCCTGCGGCGAAATCAGCCATTTTCTCCGTGATATCGTCGTGCGGCGCATGGCTGAAGCGCATCCGGATCTCCCCTTCACGCGCTTTCACCAGCCGTAACGCCGGGCGCGGCACGGGCAACCCAATGGCCACCTCTGGGCAGATGGGTTTGAACGCCACCACCAGAGCCAGCGCCTCCATCACAAAGGCCATCCGTTTATGTCCGCCGTCAAACCGTACGGCCGAGCCGGTTAAACATCCGCTCACTCCAATGACGGGTTGAATGTTCATGGCGCTCTCCTCTTTACTGCGTTGCCCGGGTGAAGAAAAGCGTCACCGTGCCTACGGTAATGCCAAATTTCTTCATCGCGGTTTTATTAAAAAGATGCGTGCCGTCCTGCAGGTACATCCAGTCATCAAAGTGCAGCAGCCATGTATTGCCGTTGGCAGTCACATTCATGCTGTAGCGCCAGTTGAAGGCGTTGCCTGCTGCCCGGCCTGTCGCCACGCCGTCAATATCCCCGGCGGTGCCTTCGTAGCGCTCAGGGCTGACGCGACGGATATGCCAGATCCGTTGCTGCTTCTCGCCATCGTCATAGATGAAGTGCTCGTTGAGCGTCAGCGTGTCACCCACCACGTCACCGTCGATATCCACATGGAAACGGCGCAGCTGTTTACCGCTGCGATCCTGCACCATTCCCCACGCCGCTGTTTTTCCCTGGAAGTAATGGAATATGTCGAGCGTTGGCTGCTGGTTACGGTAATCGGCAACCTCTGTGCTACAGCCTGCCAGCAGCAACAGGGCTCCCATAACGAGTATCAGGATGCGTTTCATTTCTCACCTCCGATCAGCCGCTGTCGCAGCTCAGGATATTGCGTGCGAGGGCCAAGCCAAATGGCCAGAAAGGCTGCGCTGAAGGCTTCTGACTGACGTGGCCCTAGTGGGGTAAAGGTTTTTTGTGCCGCCGACGCGCGATACCAGAACTGCCCCTGCCGGTCGGTAAGCACAAAAGCCAGCTGGGTGCCCGCTGTCACATCAGGCCAAAGCGCCTGTAGCATGTGCAGCCATGTTTCACTTTGCGGACTCCTGTCCAGAATGCCCTGCGCCCGCCACTGCTCACGCGTGGCATCAACCAGTTCCTGGCGGCCAATGTCTCGCTTATAGGTAATAATCAGCGCCTGATCCTGCGCCGGACCGGCATAACGCCCATCCGGCGTGCGCAGCTGTGAGGTATAGACGGTAAACGGCCCCCAGCTGAGGGTCGCGTCCCCCACTTTGCGCCAGCTCAGCCAGTCGGCGGCATGGGCTACCGGCGTGATAGCGGTAAGCCAGAGCAGCAACAGTAAAGTGCCTCTCATCGTTGCTTCCCCATCAAAAGGTGGAAAAACAGCATCAGAATCAGCCAGCCTGATGCCATCCAGCCGACGACGATAAACGTCGGCTCCAGAAAAGTGATAGCGCCCACGCGTTTGCCGATAAGATAGGCCAGCGGGCCACCCAGCGTGGCCAGCAGCGTGAGTATCCACCCCGGCAGCGTTGAAAGGCGGGTCAGCCGGGTCCAGACAGCTGAAAACATTAGCCACAGCGCCATCATCCACAGGGGCAACAATGTATCCCCATGAAAGGTGATAAGCCCTGTCAGCGCCCACAGAGCATCAAGGCCGCTGCCCGCTACGGTAAGCGTCAGGGCATAAATACGATGTACCGATGGCAGCATCAGCCAGGCAAAAATCGCGAGAGCGAACCACAAAAACAGGCCCCGCTCGCGAAACACCACCACCAGCGCCCAGTACAGGTCGAAGGCGATGGCCATCAGAAAGATTTGTGCAGAGCTTTTCATACGCGCTCTGCGGTCAATTGCACCACGCTAATGGTGCGGGCGTTAAACCCTGCCTCGCAGTAGCCGAAGTAATAAAGCCACATGCGGCGGAAGCGGTCATCAAATCCCAGCTTTTCAATGTCCTGCCAGGCGTGAACAAAACGTTGCCGCCAGAGTGCCAGCGTGCGGGCGTAATCAGGGCCCATATCGAACAGATTGCGGACCACAAAATCAGTGTGGCGGGTCATCAAGTCACTCATCACCGAGATGCTCGGTAAAAAACCGCCGGGGAAGATGTAGCGCTGAATGAAATCGACGCTTTTGCTGTAGTCGCGGTAGCGCTGGTCCTGAATGGTGATGGCCTGAATCGCCATTTTTCCCCCGGGACGCAAACGCGCCTGACAGGTGCGGAAGAAAGCGGGCAGATAGCGCTGACCGACCGCTTCAATCATCTCTACAGACACCAGCTTGTCATACTCGCCGGTCAAATCACGGTAATCGCACAGCAGGACCTCTACACGTTCCTGAAGACCCGCGCGGGCGATGCGCGTTTTCGCCCAGTGATACTGTTCCCTGGACAGCGTGGTGGTGGTGACCCGGCAGCCGTAGTGGCGTGCTGCATACTCCGCCATCGCCCCCCAGCCGGTGCCAATCTCCAGCAAATGGTCGCTTTCAGTCAGCGCCAACTGTTCGCACAGACGCGCCATTTTTGCCTGCTGGGCCAGGCTAAGATCCTGAGCGCCTGCGGTGAACAACGCGCTGGAGTAGAGCAGTTCCTCATCCAGGAAGTGCGAATAAAATTCGTTACCCAAGTCGTAATGAGCGGCAATATTCTCCCGCGCCTGCTCCCGGTGATTACGCCGCGTCCAGTGCCGCAGGCGCTCGACGGGCTTACCGAGCAGGCGAAACCCTCTTTCCAGCCGTCCCAGCACGTTACTGTTGAGCGCCAGAATTTGCAGTAATGGCGTGAGCTGCTGCGTCTCCCACTCACCGTCCATCCAGGCTTCAGCGGCCGCAAGGCTCCCGCCGGTCAACACTCGCCAGTAAACCCCGGAGGAGAGAATTTGCACGTCGGCATGCAGGAGGGAGGACGCGTCACCAAAATGAAAAGTCTGCCCCCCCTCGCGAAGGGTTAGCGCCCCTTCCCGGATGCCACCAAGAAGGCGGAAGAGTAGCCAGCGCGCGATGCGAACATTGCGCGGAAGAGCGGGTTCAAGCGCAAAGGCGGGGTCGGTCATGAGCGTTCACTCCTGCTGGCGGGATGGTTGTAACCAGGCACACGTTTGAGCCACAGCCGCAGCGCCTGCCAGTAAATGGCGATGGCAGTTTTCAGCGTCATCAGCGGGAGACGTAGCAGCAGTGACGTCAGGTTTTTGCGCGTCAGCGGCTCGCGGTGCAGCGCCAGCGTGGCGTCAAAAACTTTAGAGGCCTGATGATTTTCGATGTGCATATGCAGCGTTTTGCCAGGGCTGTTAAAGCGCCAGTGATACACCATGTCCATTGGGTTAAACGGGGAAACGTGGAAGGCTTTTGCCAACGGGCGCGGCGCCAGGCCATCCACGGCATAATAATGACGCTCGTTCCACGGGGTGTTCCGCACCTCAGCAAGCACCCAACGCAGTCGGTTATCGCCGTCATAGCAGTAATAAAAATTGACCGGATTAAAGTGGAAACCGAAGTAACGGAGCTGGGTCAGAAGCATCACGCGGCCATCAGGGCGCTCGCCCGTCAGACTTTCGAGGCGCTCAAGGGCCTTCTCTTTTAGCGGCCAGCCCAGCGGGTAATCCACATTGTGGAAAGCCGCCGCGGCGAAACGGTTATGACGGATCCCTACGGACGGTAGCGCACTAAGCTCATCTAAATCGAGCCACGCCATAAACACGCGATAGGTAAAATTGTGCGTTTTCGGCTGAAAGCGACGGTGGCGCAATCCCCCCTCATACAGGCAACTGTTCATCTTCTTGCCCTCCTTCGGCTGCAATGCCTTTCACCACATCCAGGGCGCTACGTACCCCGTCTTCATGAAAGCCGTTGTACCAGTAAGCGCCGCAGAACCAGCTTCGCTGATGACCGTTAATTTCGCCGCGACGCGCCTGAGCACGCCAGCTTTGAGGGTTAAAAAGCGGATGCTCATAGACAAAGCGCTGCCAGACGTAGCGCTCCTCGACGGGCGTTTCCGGGTTCAGGGTCACACAAAACAGCGGCGCTCCCGCGGGCAACCCTTGTAAAATATTCATGTTGTAAGTGACGCAGGCACGAACGTTATCCTGCTCGCTCAGGCGATAGTTCCAGCTTGCCCAGGCACGTTCGCGCCTCGGCAGCCAGCGCCTGTCACTGTGTAACACCACCTCGTTACGTTGCCAGCCAATATCCCCAAGCACTTCGCGTTCAGCCTGAGAAGGGTTGTCGAGCATCGCCAGCGCCTGAGAGGAATGGCAGGCAAAAATCACCTGATCGAACGTCTGTCTTGCGTGCTCAAGCTGGACAGTGACGCCCTCGCGGCTACGAATAACCCGCTGCACCGGAGTGTTCAGATGCACGGTCAGACGTTCGCCCAGCTGAGCCAACAACGCACGGGTATATTCCCGCGAGCCGCCGGGCACCACGTACCACTGCGGACGATGGGTAATATCCAGCAGCCCATGGTGCTCAAAGAAGCGCAAAAACAGCGGTAGCGGAAAACGGCGCATCTCCTGCAGCGATGAAGACCAGATAGCGGCCCCCATTGGCAAAATGTAGTGGCGTGCAAAAAATGCGCTGAACTTATGCTGTTCAAGGAAGTGCTGCAAAGTGGCCCGGGGATCGACATCGCCCGCAAGAGCCGCTTTCGCCAGGCGGTTAAAGCGGACAACCTCTTTCAGTAGCCCCCAGAAAGCCGGATTCACCAGGTTACGTCGCTGGGCGAACAGCGAGGTAAGCGTGTGTCCGTTGTACTCCAGCCCGCTCTGCGGGTTGTGTACCGAAAAACTCATCTGTGTTTTTTGTCCGCTGATACCCAGCTCGCTCAGCAGCCCCATAAAGCGCGGATAGGTCCGATCGTTATAGACAATAAACCCCGTATCGATGGCATATGTTCCCTGAGACGTGGCGATATCCACCGTGGCGGTATGCCCCCCAATCCTGGGATCCGCTTCAAACAGCGTGACCTGATGATGCCCGGCGAGCCGCCAGGCACAGGTCAGCCCGGCAATACCGCTGCCGATAATGGCGATGTTCATGGGCGTACCATCCTGCGCAAAAAGAGGCGTTGGAGACCTGCTGGCAGCCCTGCCAGCAGGCGCATAATCAGACTGAATCCCGCCGGGAAAGCGATGTGGTTTTTTCCTTTCGCCAGACCGTGACGAATGGCTTTCACCGCCCGATCCACGCTGACCTGCCCCGGCATCGCAAAGTCGTTTTTACGGGTAAGAGGGGTATCGACAAACCCCGGTGAGACCACGGTGATAGCAATACCTTTCGGCTCCCAGTCCAGGCGCAGGCTATTGGCAAACCAGGTTAATGCGGCCTTGGACGCGCCATAGGCTTCTGCTCGTGGAAAATGCAGCCAGTGGGCCATCGAGCTGACCAGCACCACGCGGTTACCGGAAACAAGCCGCGGCTGAAGGGCCGCCAGACAATTTATCGGCCCAAGGAAATTAGTGGTCATCACCCGCGCCACCAGAGCGGCATCCACCTCACCGTTCTCCAGATACTCACAGGTGCCCGCGCAGAGAATAACCAGATCGGCCGGACAGTCCGCCAGCGCCTCTCGGCTGGCATTCTGGTCGGTCATATCGAACAGGCGCACCGTGATATTTGGGCTGTGCTGCTGTAAAGACGCCAGCCGGGCCGCATCACGCCCACAGGCAATGACGTGCCAGCCGTCATCGGCCCAGGATTTTGCAAGTCCGGCCCCAATACCTGAACTTGCTCCGGTGATGAGGACAGTCATCATGCGCGTACCCTTCTTTTCACGCCACGGACCGCCCAGCCCAACAGCGGAAGATGTTCATAGAGCATCTCTCCGGCATCGTAGTAGTCGCGCTGGTGAATAATCAGGTCATTCTGAATATCCACGAATGAGCATCCCGGCAAGGACAGCCTTTCTCCTCCGGCAATCCGCGGATGGGACCAGTGCATAGTCCAGGTCACGGCAAACCGTGAACCGTCGCAGAGCGGAGGGTCTATGGAGAAGCGGCAGTAGGCCACCCTGGCCAGCAGGTGGGTGAAGTAGCGTTGGATCTCAGCCAGCCCCTGATGCTGGCCAAACGGATCGATAAGTGTGGCATCCGTCTCATAGAGACCGGCCAACGTCGATGGCGGCTGTTTGTCCAGCCCGGCGTAATAATCAACAAATCGCTGAATAGCGGATGGCGTTGCGCTCATGAATCTCACCCTGGCGGTGAAGCGTGTGGCGTTATCGTATAATTAAAACTTGCACAATTAATTATATTTGTCCAAGTTTTGGTGGGTTTATTTTTTAAAATCCAGTATATTCAGCGCATTAACAAATAAATTATTGTGCAGAATATTTTTTATTTTTGAAGACCACGACCCACCCACCGCGTTTTCAGCGAGTGGGTAACGGTGCGCGTTGTGAAGGCGGAAGAAGAAATTACAGAGGAATGATCTCGAGGGAAGCGCCCTGCTGCTGCCAGAGGTCAATCTGCTTTTTGCGTGCGGCGGTGAGTTTGCCGGTGGTGACCAGCAGCCATTTTCGTTCGGGGAAGATTTCCGGCGCCAGGGCGGCAGGCGGAACGGGAAGCACATCAATGCGATGCCCCTGGCCGGTGCGCCTGAGGGCTTCAAGCCAAATTTCGCACGGATCGGTCAGATGCCAGCCGGTGATCAGGCAGTTATCACCGGGTGCCCTTTTGTCCCCCTCGAGGCAAAACGAGGTGTAGGCGATGATAATGCCGTCGAGAATTTCGCGCAGGGTCATCATGGCAGGTACGTTGGCTGACACTTTACTGCGCAACGGGCGCAATACTTCCGTGACCAGCTCAGGGCGAGGATACTCGCGACCTGAATCGTAGAGCAGCTGCCGCAGGGACTCGATTTTTCCCTCATTCAGCCGCTGCAGCATGCCCTCCTGCAGAGCAAGCCAGTTGTTTGTTCTGCGTGTCTCAGGGCGCGCCAACAGGGGCTTCACCTGACTGACGGGTACCCCTTTTTTCACCCAGTCGAGGATTTTCAGCGCCTGCTTAATATCCTCATCGCTGTACAGGCGGTGCCCACCATCGGTGCGTAACGGTTTAAGCAGGCCGTAACGGCGCTGCCAGGCACGTAGCGTGGTCGCGTTTATTCCGCAAAGCCGGGCAAATTCACCGATGGAGTAAGACATGAAGAACACCTGATAACAAACAATACTCTCAATATACTACGAATCATGCCGCGTTGAATGAAGTGTGAAATGTTTGCACTACACTTTACTTCCAGTGCGCAAATGAAAGGAGTTCTCATGAAGCTATGGCCTGTTGTGACCGGTATTGCCGTCGCGCTGACCCTGGTTGCCTGTAAATCCCCCACGCCTCCGAAAGGCGTTCGGCCCACCGGCGGCTTTGACGCAAACCGCTATCTGGGCAAATGGTATGAAGTGGCCCGCCTGGAAAACCGCTTCGAACGTGGCCTTGAGCAGGTCACCGCCACCTACGGTAAACGCGGCGATGGTGGTATCAGCGTGCGTAACCGCGGCTACAATCCGGTCAAGAACACGTGGAGTGAGAGCAAAGGAAAAGCTTATTTCACCGGTGCGCCGACCACCGCCGCGCTGAAGGTGTCGTTCTTTGGCCCGTTTTATGGAGGCTATAACGTGATTAAGCTGGATGACGATTATCGGTATGCGCTGGTCAGCGGGCCAAACCGTGACTATCTGTGGATCCTGTCACGTACCCCAGCTATTCCGGAGTCGGTCAAACAAGACTACCTTAAAACGGCACGCAGTCTGGGATTCCAGGTCGACCGGTTAGTCTGGGTAAAACAGCCCCGAGAGTAAGAGGCGAAGATCTCATTGCCCGATAGCCGATGAAAAAAAAGCCCATCAGACACGTCTCTGGTGGGCTGTTGACCTGCTAAACACCGGACATTTAGCTTAAATCGTGCAGGTCTTTATCCAGCGCTTCGCTCAGCACAATCCCGTCGAAATTAACCACCAGGCCACCGCGCTGCGGAGTGCAGCACATGACCCCGACCGTGCATTTTTCGGCAGTGGGGAAATGCGCCAGCCGCAGCAGCGGCCAGGTGCTGCCGTCGGCGGAATATTGCAGACGCAGGCTGTCGCCTTTGCGGGTAAGACGCATCCAGAACAGATTCGCGTTGCCGGGGAAGAGGCCGGTTGCCCAGTCAGAATGCCCGAACGTGAGCACGCTGCCAATGGCCGGGGCGCCGTCGTTAAACTCGATCCCCGCTTTTAGCCAGTGGGATTCATCCATCAACAGCATGATACCAGCCTGATCGTAGAGCGCGCTAAAATCCGCTTTTACCTTCACCTGGAAGGTAAAATCCCCGCTCACATCGCAGCCATAAAAATGGCCGGAGAAGCGCTCAAAGCCGTACCACGTTTTGCGCCAAAAATCGGTTTGTTCGTCGGTGACGACAGAAAGCACGCCGTCGCCTTCACGCCAGACTTTTGGCGCATTAATCCAGTAAAAATCCGTGTTCATGGCATGACCTTTTTCTTGGTGGATTTAGCGCCAGCCCAGCGCTGGCGCAACGTGCTTCAGAATCGAGTCGATTACGTGCACGTTATAGCCCACGCCTAGCTGGTTTGGCACGGTTAACAGCAGCGTGTCGGCTTCAGCAATCGCTTCATCCTGCGCCAGTTGCTTAATGAGCAGTTCCGGCTCAGCGGCATAGCTGCGGCCAAAAATGGCCCGGGTTTGTGGCTCGATATAGCCGACCTGGTCGCCTTCTTTACCGCTGCCGCCAAAGTAGTTGCGGTCACGCTGGTCCATTAACGCGAAGATGCTGCGGCTAACGGAAACGCGTGGCTCACGCGCGTGACCAGCTTCTTTCCAGGCAGCGCGATAAGCGCGGATTTGCTTCGCCTGCTGAATGTGGAACGGCTCGCCGGTTTCGTCATTTTTCAACGTTGAGCTCTGCAGGTTCATGCCAAGCTGCGCCGCCCACACCGCAGTAGCGTTTGAGCTGGCTCCCCACCAGATGCGCTCGCGCAGCCCGTCAGAAAACGGCTCCAGGCGCAGCAATCCCGGCGGATTAGGGAACATAGGCTGCGGATTCGGCTCGGCAAATCCCTGCCCCTTCAACGCTTCGAGAAAGACTTCAGTGTGGCGCCGCGCCATATCGGCCTCGGTTTCCCCTTCGCCGGGAACGTAGCCAAAATAGCGCCAGCCGTCGATCGCTTGTTCAGGAGAGCCGCGGCTTATCCCAAGCTGCAGGCGGCCACCGGAAATCAAATCCGCTGCACCGGCATCCTCCACCATATAGAGCGGGTTTTCATAGCGCATATCGATAACGCCGGTGCCGATTTCAATACGTTTAGTTTTTGCCCCAATGGCCGCCAGCAGCGGGAAAGGCGAGCTTAGCTGGCGAGCAAAGTGGTGCACGCGGAAATAAGCGCCGTCCGCGCCAAGCTCTTCGGCGGCAACGGCAAGGTCGATGGACTGCAGCAGCGTGTCCGCCGCAGAGCGCGTGCCTGACTGAGCGGCAGGCGACCAGTGACCAAACGAGAGAAAGCCAATCTTTTTCATCGGATATCGTCCTTAGACTCGAAATCACTGGCTTACAGTGACAAAAATCAGGCCCCATGCGCCAGCAAAATCTCGCTAAAGCGCACTAAACGGAACACTGCCCATCGCCGGGCAGGAAGCTTCGACCGACGATTGTAATCAAAAAGTAAATGTCGTATAACAGGCACCTCCGAGGGGTGTCCTGTATGGGCTGAGATGGTGAAAGCCGAACCCTTTGAACCTGATCTGGGTCATGCCAGCGAAGGGACGGTCGGCAATAACGCCTCGGTTATTGCCTGTTCATACCTCTGCGCGCCCGGATCTCCACTCACACAGGAGGTCCCATGTACACCCCACTTTTCGAAAACGGTCTTTACGGACAGCTGCGTCAGCAGGCCGGTCGCCACTGGCAGGATTACGTCGATCACCCTTTTCTGCAACAGCTTGCCGCCGGAACATTGCCTGAAGCCGCGTTTCAGCGCTATCTGACGCAGGATTATCTTTTCCTGATTCACTTTGCCCGTGCCTACGCGTTGCTGGTCAGCAAACTCCGCACGCTGCCGGAAATGCGGGCCGCGACCGCTTCGCTGAATGCCATCGTCTCTGAGCTGCCGCTCCACGTTGCTTATTGTGCAAGCTGGGGGTTAGACGAGGAGCAGATGGCCACCCAGGCAGAAGCACCCGAAACCATGAACTACACACGCTATGTGTTGGATATTGGCCATTCCGGTGACGCGCTCGATCTGCTGGCCGCCCTGCTGCCCTGCGTGGCCGGCTATGCCGAAATCGGTCTTGGCCTGCTGCACAGCCCCAGCACCGTGATGGAAGATAACCCCTACGCTACATGGATCCGTAATTATGGCGATGAAGGCTATCTGACCGGCGTGCAGGCCGCCATCCAGCTGCTGGAAAACCTAGGCCGTCAACGTGGTGCACAGAGTCGCTTCGCCGAACTTTCGCAGATATTCACCACCGCGACGCAGCTTGAATCCGCGTTCTGGCAAATGGGGCTGAATGCCTCATGACCAAAAGCCTCGCCCCACCGGATATTCAGGTTCGCGATCTCAGCCTGCGTTTTGGCAGCCAGACCGTGTTTGAACAGCTGAATTTTGATATTCCCGGCGGCAGCTTCGTTACCCTGTTGGGCGCGAGCGGTGCCGGTAAAACCAGCCTGCTCAAAATTATTGCCGGGCTGGCGCCGGCCAGCTTCGGAAGCGTGATCTGCAGCGACGGCAAGCCTGTCGGTGGACGCATCGCATGGATGGGGCAGAAAGATTTGCTCTACCCGTGGCTTAGCATCGAGCAGAACGTTGCCCTGGGCTCGCGCCTACGCGGGGAGCCTGTCGACCGCCGGTGGACGGAGCATTTGATCGAACAGGTCGGATTGGGAGGGTATGCCAAAGCGCTGCCAGCCGCGCTGTCTGGTGGGATGAGGCAGCGTGCTGCCATTGCCAGAACGCTCTACGAAAAGCGCCCGATAGTGCTGATGGACGAGCCGTTTTCGGCGCTGGACGCCATCACCCGGACGGCGATTCAGGATCTTGCGGCTGAGCTGCTGGCAAGGAATACCGTGCTGCTGATCACCCACGATCCCATGGAAGCCTGTCGGCTCAGCCACCGCCTGCTGGTGCTGTCCCGCTGGCCTGCGGGCATAGACGATACGCATGTTATCGCCGGGCAACCGCCTCGTGCGCCGGACGATGTTTATCTGCTGAAAAGCCAGGCCAGCCTGCTGCAACAGCTAATGAAGGCCGCAGTATGAAGCCACAATCAGAAAGTCATGCTGTACGCCTGCGACGCGGGCTGACCGTCTTCGCCGGATTGCTGCTGCTTTGGTATCTGCTCACCCTCGGCAATATTCCGGCCTTTCTTTTGCCTTCACCTTCGGCGGTGGCGCTGGCGTTATGGCACGGCCGTGACTACCTTGCCTGGCACACGCTGGTCACCGCCTCAGAAATTATCAGCGGGCTTGTGCTCGGGGTGCTGCTCGGCGCAGGCCTGGCACTGGGAATGATGTTTTCGCCTCGCCTGCAGCGGTGGCTGATGCCGCTGGTGCTGACCAGCCAGGCGATTCCGGTCTTTGCCCTGGCACCGCTGCTGGTGCTGTGGTTTGGTTTTGGCATGAGCGCCAAAGTAGCGATGGCCGTGCTGGTTATCTTCTTCCCGGTGGTGTCGTCGTTCTTTGACGGACTGCGTCGGGTGAATAACGACTATCTGGATCTGGCCCGCACCATGGGAGCTTCGCGCTGGGCGCAGCTAAGGCACGTGCGGCTGATGGCGGCACTGCCTGCTTTTGGCTCAGGGCTGCGCATGGCCGCTGCCGTTGCTCCCATCGGCGCAATCATCGGCGAGTGGGTCGGATCTGCCGAAGGGCTGGGCTACGTCATGCTCAACGCCAACGCCCGTATGCAAACCGACGTCTGCTTTGCCGCGCTGTTTATTTTAGTCCTGATGACCGTTCTGCTTTGGCTGGCGGTAGATACCCTGCTGCGGCGGCTGATTGCCTGGTCGCCGGAAAACGATGAATAATCGTCTGAATTAAGGAAGAAATAGAATGAAAAAAACGTTGTGTGGTCTGTTGCTCACCGCTACCTTTGTCGCCCAGGCCTCTGCCGCCGAAAAGCTGACGTTGGTACTCGACTGGTATATCAATCCCGATCACGCCCCGATTATGGTGGCAGAACAGATCGGGGCATTTAAAGCGGAAGGACTGGATGTGAAAATTATTCCACCGTCCGACCCTGCACTCCCGCCGCGGCTGGTCGCCGCAGGTCAGGCCGATCTGGCCATCACTTACCAGCCGCAGCTGCACTTCTTTGCCGACCAGGGTCTACCGCTGGTGCGCGTGGGAACGCTGATTAACTCGCCGTTAAACACGGTGATGACGTTGGATCACAACATCAAATCACCTGCCGACCTCAAGGGAAAGAAAATCGGCTACTCGGTCAGCGGTATTGAGCAGGCGACGCTTGCGACCATGGTTGAACATGAGCACATCACGCCGAAAGCGATGAAACTGATAAACGTTAACTTCCAGCTGACCAGCGCGCTACTGGCGGGCCAGGTGGACGCGGTGATCGGCGGCTATCGCAATATTGAAGCGCTCGAGCTGAAGCTTCAGGGCAAAGCGCCGGTGGTGTTTAATGTCGAGGACTACGGTGTTCCAGCCTACGATGAGCTGATTTTTGTAGCTAATCGCAAAACGGCAAATGAGCCGAAAATCAAAAAATTCTTCGCCGCGCTGAAAAAGGGCAACGAGTACCTGCAGGCACACCCGCAGGAAACCTGGCAGGCGTTTGCTAAAGCCCACGCGGAGCTGAATACCGAGCTCAATAAACAGGCATGGCAGGCGAGCCTGCCGCTGTTTGCTGCCGACCCGGCAAAACTCGATCGTGCGCGCTACCAGGCCTACGAACAGTTCCTGTTTGATAATAAGCTGATCAAGAAAATCACCCCGGTGGGCGACTATGCGTTGGAACTCCGTTAGTCCCGGCTCTCTCCGCTGGCGGTTTTCATAAAAACAAATAAGGGGGAACATAACGCCCCCTTTTTAATCACCTGGCGCTATTCTCCACGCAGTTCTTTCACTTCAGAGCGTTTCGTTGAAGAAGGCAGCCGCGAAATTCTGGCCTCATCTTTTGTCGTTCCGGATTTTTTTATTCTGGCAGCAGAAGGGACGTTACCTTTGTTATAGGGGATTACCTCAATAGGCTCAAGGTTGTCAGTGGTCGGCAAAGCCGCAGTAATTCTCTGCACATAGCTCCCTTTACCCGCGCCATCAGACTGAAAGCCCCGCCTGAAATTGCCGCTGTAATAACATGAGAAAGCGGCCAGCGCTGCCTCCCGGGGACTGAATCTGGGCTGCGCCCTTTGCAGGCATTCCGTGTAAATTCCCGCGGCCACGCGCAGGTTATGGCATGGTTCAAATACGCTCTCATAATCAAGTCCATATTTGGCCAGGTTATAGCGATTGATCTGCCCTAACCCCATAGAAAAATTCCAACCGTCTTTATGTAACGCGCGTGCCGTTACGGTCGCCTCATCTTTATTTTTAGGCTGCCTGGCCAGCCGTCCCCCTACAACGCCAATGGCATAGGGGTTATGTGAGGATTCCACTTTGATAATACGTTCCAGTATATGTGGTGCCACTTCCGGCGCACACTGCTCAATCATTCCTGAAAAATCCATCCCCTCTCCTATACACCTGGCGAATTGAGCAGAACGTCCAGACCAAGTGTCTGCTCTACCCGTCCCTGTTTCTCAAAAAGCACATTTTCCTGGCTGTCTAAAATGGCGAGGTAAGGCATTCCAGCCTCCGTCTGACCAGGCATTTTTAAACCAGAGATACGGCCTGCATTGATAACTTTTTGACAGTTAACGCTTCCGCTTCCGGCTATGGCATAAAAAAGAGTATTCACAGAATTTCGACTACTCACATTTTGCCCAAACGATTTAGCAATAACGTCTGAGACATCATCTCCGGGGCAGATATCTACTGGCAGCGACGAAAGGGTGAGTTGTTCAGATTTAGAATCGAAAATAATCTGCGCTAAATGCAAACCGGGCTCTGCAAACTCGGCGTCAAGAAGAAATGAAGGACCATTAACAGAGTCTTGCCCGGCAGAAATGAACTTTACGATCTGCACCGGTGGTATAGAGGGGTTGAGGATATTGAGCTTATCCCAATGAATTAAATTAGTAACACGGAGTTTTTCACGCAGCTGATTTGCGCGCTCAATGGACAATGCAGCCGAGGGATCGGGGTTAATTGCAATAGAGGTCGTTGTTTGTGATATCGCGCCATAGCGAGGCGTTCTTCCCGCCAATGATCCACTGTAATAGCAAAAGGCATCGTTTTCTTTCTTGAGAGCGGGTGCCAGGGTATGAATCTGTACGCAACTATCCAGCCACAAAAAAGCCATAGTATTGTTAATGACAGAGGACAGGTAAGCTGCCGGCGTCATCGAGGTGGAAATTATTGAGCGAGGGCTACTGTACCAAATTTCATTAATTTTACCCGTTTCCTGATAGGTAATCAGCACAGGGTATTTAATACGTCGTTCACCTATAGAAACTTGCATGGTGTCAGGGGATACGGCAACCTCCGGTGGCATTGATGGGTACCCCCAAAGTATTTCATCAATGGAAGCTCTCCAGGAGAGTAACCGACGATTGAAAGCCTCCATACTGCCGAACGTTTCAAGCAGTGTTTTTTCACTACCGTTAAGATCCCTGCCCAATCCAAGCGATGTCGAGCCAAAGTTTAAGTAACCCAGCAACGTTGGCGTGATATCAAGTGTCGTCCCAGGTCGGGTGACGGTTCCAGGCTCACGGCCTGGGTCAATCACCATAAACAGATTTTTGCGATCGCCTTTTTCAAGCAAAGGCGTCGTGATTGTCGCTGGAGGTGCCAGATGGTCGGATACCAGCACAATCAATGTATTGGTAAAGGCTGGCTCGGTTTTAATCCTGTTCAGAAAATCTCCGATCAACTTGTCGGTACAGTGCACGGCATTAAGATGCTTATTCCTTCCGTTGCCGTAGCGAAACTTCTCACATGATCTGGCTATATAACCTTGAGGCTGATGGGTGCCAACATTAATGGAAAAAAGGGCAAAAGGCTGAGATTGCTGCCCAAGCAGGGTAAAACGCTGAGCAAGTAAATCGTAAAGCGTATCATCATGAAGGCCCCAGCTGTTGACATAATCTGGCTCCTGCAGCAGATCCTGAAGTCCATCAATACGGCTGAAACCATGGCTACGATAAAATAGCCCTTTCCCGGCGAATTCAGATTTTGCCCCGCCCATATATTCAAGACGATACCCTTGCTCTTGCAACATGTCTCCAAGGCAGCGAGCATTTGGAATGAACTCGTTCAGGCTGAAATCGTAGTTGGTAAACAACATCAGCAAGGGTAGACCGCACTGGCTACTCACCATACCGGCTATAGTCCATGAGGCGCCCAGGGGTTGATCAACGTGTGTAAAACTCACGCTCTTTTCTTCCAGCACACTCAAATTCGGCAGCAATCCCGGAAAAATCGTTTTATCCAGATAGGTTCTTTCCAATCCTTCCAGGTAAAGATAAAGCACGTTCCTGGGAGACTTAACTGAAACGACTTCAGGCCCAGCATGGAAATAAAGTGGAAAATCCTTTTCAATTTGGTTTAAATAAAAATAGCCAAAAAGATTATGCACGGCAGGATTTACTGCGTAGGAAATAATCAACAATATGATGCTAAACAATACTTCCTTTACTGAAACACTTATTCCAGAGCATCGCTTGCATAAATAGTAGTACAGTCCAGAAATGACGACACCCAGAAAAAAAATAAAAATAAAAATGAGTATTTGTGGAGTAAAGTCACTTATCCCTGCCCCTTCCGTGCCGAAGCGAAGATGATAAAAAACAGAATCATCGAATCCGCAACCTGTAAACCAGTCAGCAATGATCCAACAGGCCACAACCAGGAATATCAAAATGGGCTGAAGAATAAAAAAGGACTTAATAATAAAAGAAAATCGTCCTTTAAGAGATAAAGTCAAATACATAGCACGGGCAAGTGCCAGAAAGGACAGACCCAAAAGCAGTGTTTTCATAAGCTGATATTGTAATAAGTTAGCAACCATTTCAAATGAAAAAGCTTATACGAAGAAACGGTAAAAGTTAATATGACATTAAAATACAAAAAAGCATTTAACGTACAATACACATTCCATGACTGTATATTGTACGCTCTGCAGTTTGCTCGCTACGCCTTTTAGTCTCTGTCATTGACAAAATGTAGAGACTCTTTTTGAACGATACCGGTCAAGGTATCAATTAGCTCTTGATATTTTCGAGCTGTAAAAGCATGATCGGCCCCAACACAGTTATCAGCCCAGTATTTAACCCTACTTGCCCCAGTAGTCAGAGAAATAAAATAAAGATCGACAGACGTAGTTTCAGCCGCAGAGTATTTTCGAAGTCCTGTTCTGATTCTGTCACAAACTTTGTGGGTTTTATGGAGAGTATCAGCAACTTTTTGTGGCTCGGGTGTATCATCGCCATCGGATATAATAATAATGATTTTTCTAGGATTAACACCTTTAGCAATGACAGGCAGTGCACGTAAAAGTCCACTGCTACTGTCAGTCCTGGCACTGACTGCATCATCAGTAATATCCATCTGGGAGAATTCGTCTAAAACTGCTGGGTCAGATGACAACTCGATCAAATAGGAGCCTGTTTTCTTACCAAACTTAATAGATTTAATCACTTGCGAAGAATTATTAACCGTTGAAGGCGCAAATGCAGAACCACACATATATCTGAATGGTCGCTTACCTAAATAAGTATAAAAAAGTGGGTGTGTTTTTACAGCAGCATCTGAGAATAAATAACCTTCGTCAGCAAACATGGCGTCAAAATCAAGTGTATCATTGGTTAGATAGGTATAAGGTGAACTATCTGTAAGATCCATAAATTTTTGAGCAATAAGATAGGTGTCGGTAAATTCAGCGGTGTTATTAAACATATTTGTTCGAGGTGATGCATCGCAGCTATATTCCGCCCGGCCAGGGCCATTTCCTGTTGAACTATTTTTTACACACCACCCTCTGTCAACCATCTGCTCAAATGTTAAACCTAACCCCCCAGTAAGAATATTTTTATAATAGTCATACAAACTTTCATCATAGCGTTTCCTCTGGATCATTTCAGTTGTGCCAGGTGTACCATTTTTATTATACCAGAATTCAGGGTTAAATTTCCGAAGATTAAGGGTTGTCTTAGAGTCTAAATTATGAGTTATGCTCATTTCTGGTGTACGGGGATTTGAAGAGGGTGGCGTATCCTGCTGATTGATTTCGTGACAGATTTCAACAACAGAGAGGTGATACGCCATGAGTAAGTCTATCCTGAAGGCTCTGCCTGAGCCAGATACT
>NZ_DASYBS010000003.1:0-6017 GCF_036500665.1 Cedecea sp. | reverse complement strand
TGGAGGCATACTTCGAAAATTTTGCGTAAACAGAAATAAAGAGCTGACAGAACTATGTTCGAACAACGCGTAAATTCTGACGTACTGACCGTTTCTACCGTTAACTCTCAGGATCAGGTAACCCAAAAACCCCTGCGTGATTCCGTGAAACAGGCACTGAAGAACTATTTTGCTCAACTGAACGGTCAGGATGTGAACGACCTGTATGAGCTGGTACTGGCTGAAGTAGAACAGCCATTGTTGGACATGGTGATGCAATACACCCGTGGCAACCAGACCCGTGCTGCCCTGATGATGGGCATCAACCGTGGTACGCTGCGTAAGAAACTGAAAAAATACGGCATGAACTGATACTAATCAGCGAGTGTTGTGAAAAGGCGCGAACCGGCATGGGGAAGCGCCTTTTTTCTTTTATTCACCTGAGATCTGACGTTTTTCATCATCATTTGCCGCTGCAGAGCTATTTCCTTCACTTTGTTTACACTGCACACGCTTTGCAATTATTCCCCAATCCTGTGGTCTGATACGCAGTGGTAAAATAGCCACATTCACTCCGGCACAGCATCCGAGAAAGCTTCGTACCTTTATGGGCACCTACGAGAGCGATCCCTGTTCCGGCGTTTGGTTCAAACGAGGTTCAAAATGACTAAATTCATCGCCGCTGCGTTGCTCACCACGTTTCTGGCAGGCTGCGCGACCGAGTCTCCTTGCGTACCGGTCTATGACGATCAGGGACGCCTGGTGCACACCAATACCTGTATGAAGGGTACCACCCAGGATAACTGGGAAACCGCAGGCGCTATTGCCGCCGGCACTGCCGCAGTGGCCGGCGTTGCCCTGGGTATCGTTGCGTTAACGAAATAAACCTTCCCTCATATAAAAGCGCGAGCCTCTCGCGCTTTTTTGCTTATTCTTCCTGCAATATCTGAATCATTTTGCTCTGAAATGCGCCGTTAGTTGCAGCCCTGCACTATTTCAGAGCGTTCGCTGCCCTTTTTGTTGATCCATCCCGGCCTCCTTCTGCGTAAGACGTTCACCGTAAAACCTGGCATTCCCTTTGCTTTACAGAATATGACTCGGGCATTTGCCACGAACAGGGATACGGCGCCTCCCGGACGCCATTACGCCAATAACGATAATTTCGCCACACAGGATGCATTTATGAAGAAGATGATGATCGCCACTCTGGTCGCTACCGGTACGCTGTTTGCGATGGCTAATCAGGCTCATGCAGGCACCACGCTGGATGCCGTAAAAAAGAAAGGCTTCGTACAATGCGGGATCAGTGATGGCCTGCCGGGTTTTTCTTATGCTGACGGCAGCGGCAAGTTTACCGGTATCGACGTGGATGTTTGCCGTGGCGTTGCGGCGGCCGTCTTCGGCGACGCCACCAAAGTCAAATATACCCCACTAACCGCTAAAGAACGCTTTACCGCATTGCAGTCTGGCGAAGTCGATATCTTGTCTCGTAACACCACGTGGACCTCCTCTCGCGATGCAGGTATGGGGATGGTGTTTACCGGCGTAACGTATTACGACGGCATTGGCTTCCTGACCCACAATAAAGCCGGCCTGAAAAGCGCTAAAGAGCTCGACGGCGCAACCGTCTGTATCCAGGCAGGTACTGATACCGAGCTGAACGTAGCCGACTACTTTAAAGCCAATAACATGAAGTACACGCCGGTGACATTTGACCGCTCAGATGAGTCGGCAAAAGCACTGGAGTCCGGGCGCTGCGATACCCTGGCCTCAGATCAGTCCCAGCTGTATGCCCTGCGCATCAAACTCAGCAACCCGGCCGAATGGCTCGTCCTGCCAGAAGTTATCTCTAAAGAGCCTCTCGGGCCTGTTGTCCGCCGCGGCGACGATGACTGGTTCTCTATTGTGCGCTGGACGCTGTTTGCCATGTTGAATGCCGAAGAGATGGGCATCAGCTCTAAAAACGTTGACCAGATGGCCGCTAACCCAACCACGCCCGATATGGCTCACCTGCTAGGGAAAGAAGGCGATTTCGGCAAAGACCTGAAGCTGGATAACAAGTGGGCCTACAACATCGTGAAGCAGGTAGGTAACTACGCTGAGATCTTCGAGAGCAACGTCGGGGCCCAAAGCCCGCTGAAAATCAAACGTGGCCAGAACAACCTGTGGAACAACGGCGGCATTCAGTACGCCCCGCCGGTTCGCTAAGCGAAATACCAGAACAGGGCACTGCTCGGTGCGGTGCCCAGGATCGATGTTCCTGTTACTGAGGTTTGCTTATGCGTCATCACCGCCCAGCCGTGAAGGCCGACTTATCGTTTTCTAACCCTTCGGTTCGCGCCTGGCTGTATCAGATAGTCGCCATTACTTTTGTCATTGGCGTGGCCGTTTATCTGATTCATAACACCATCACCAACCTGGATAGCCGCGGAATTACCTCCGGCTTTGCCTTTCTCGATCGCGCAGCCGGGTTTGGCATCGTCCAGCATCTGATTGACTACAATCAGGGAGACACCTACGGAAAAGTCTTCGTTGTTGGGCTTCTGAATACCCTGCTGGTCTCAGTGCTCTGTATCGTTTTTGCCACGTTTATTGGCTTCTTTGTTGGCCTGGCGCGGCTCTCCGATAACTGGCTGGTACGTAAGCTTTCTACCTTCTATATAGAGACGTTTCGCAACATTCCCCCGCTGCTGCAAATTTTCTTCTGGTACTTTGCCGTCCTGCGCAATCTGCCGGGGCCAAGGCAGGCAATAGACGCCTTTGGCCTGATGTATTTGAGCAATCGCGGGCTGTCTCTTCCGGCCCCGGTTATGGGTGAAGGCCTGCTGGCATTTGTGGCCGCCATACTGTGTGCGCTGATCGCCTCTGCGGGGCTGTATCGCTATAACAGAACGCATCAGATGAGGACCGGGCAAATTCGTCGAACCTGGCCTATCGCGATCGGAATGATCGTACTGATGCCGCTGATAGCACACGGGATCTTCGGTGCTGCGCTGCATTGGGATATTCCCGCCCTGCACGGTTTTAACTTCCAGGGGGGGATTGTGCTGATCCCTGAGTTGGCAGCCTTAACGCTGGCGCTTTCGGTCTATACCTCGGTGTTTATTGCCGAAATTATTCGTTCAGGCATTCAGTCCGTTCCCTTCGGTCAGCATGAAGCCGCCCTGTCCCTCGGTTTGCCTAAGCAGGTAACGCTGCGGCAGGTGATCGTGCCTCAGGCGCTGAGAGTCATTATCCCGCCATTGACCAGCCAGTATCTGAACATCGTCAAAAACTCTTCGCTGGCAGCGGCGATTGGTTATCCGGATATGGTCTCTCTGTTTGCCGGTAGCGTACTGAACCAGACGGGACAGGCAATCGAAACCATCGCTATCACGATGTCCGTCTATCTGGTTATCAGTCTCATCATCTCTCTGCTGATGAACATTTATAACCGCCGTATCGCACTGGTTGAGCGCTAAGGAATGTCGATGATTAAAGTTCTGAAGGAGCACAGTGCCCGCCCGACAGGCAACTCTGCAGAGCGAGTCTGGCGATGGATGCGTAAAAACCTCTTCTCCAGCTGGTTGAATACCCTGCTTACGCTGCTGTGTTTCAGCTTGATGTGGGTACTTATCCCTCCGCTGCTGAACTGGGCAGTTTTCCAGGCGAACTGGGTAGGCGAGACCAGAGCCGACTGCACTAAAGGCGGGGCATGCTGGGTGTTTATCCACGAACGTTTCGGCCAGTTCATGTACGGGCTTTACCCTCACGAGTGGCGCTGGCGAATCAACCTTGCGCTTATCATTGGGCTGCTTTCCGTTGCAGTCATGTTCTGGAAATCGCTCCCTCATCGCGGCCGCTATATTGCCTGCTGGGCAGTAGCTTATCCGGTCGTCGTCTGGTGGCTGATGTACGGTGGCTTTTTAGGTCTGGAACGTGTTGAAACACGTCTCTGGGGCGGCTTAACGCTCACCCTGATCGTGGCATCGGTTGGCATTGCAGGAGCATTACCTCTGGGTATTTTGCTGGCGCTGGGCAGGCGTTCACGCATGCCGGTAGTGAGAGTGCTCTCGATAATGTTTATCGAATTTTGGCGCGGTGTTCCGCTGATTACGGTGCTCTTTATGTCTTCGGTGATGCTGCCGCTATTTCTCCCGGAAGGCACCACCATCGATAAACTGATTCGGGCGCTGGTCGGGGTGATTTTGTTCCAGTCTGCCTATGTCGCAGAGGTGGTTCGCGGCGGGCTGCAGGCTTTGCCGAAAGGGCAATATGAGGCAGCGGAGTCACTGGCTCTCGGCTACTGGAAGACGCAAGGATTAGTGATATTACCGCAGGCGCTAAAGCTGGTGATCCCGGGTCTGGTAAACACGATTATTGCGCTGTTCAAAGATACCAGTCTGGTGATCATCATCGGCCTGTTCGATCTGTTCAGTAGCGTCCAGCAGGCAACGGTTGATCCGGCCTGGCTGGGGATGTCGACAGAAGGCTACGTCTTTGCCGCCATCGTCTATTGGATTTTTTGTTTCAGCATGTCGCGCTATAGCCAGCACCTGGAAAAGCGCTTCCACACCGGCCGTACGCCGCACTAAGGATTATCATGAGTAAAATGACACTGCAGGCTGCCGACACGATGATCACTCTGGAAAACGTGAATAAGTGGTATGGTCAATTTCATGTTTTAAAAGACATTAATCTCAATGTGAAGCAGGGTGAGCGTATCGTATTGTGCGGGCCATCGGGCTCCGGAAAATCAACGACGATTCGCTGCATCAACCATCTTGAAGAGCATCAGCAGGGGCGTATTGTCGTCGATGGGACAGAGCTGAATGACGATCTCCGGAATATAGAAAAAGTCCGTACCGAAGTCGGCATGGTCTTCCAGCACTTTAACCTGTTCCCGCATTTAACCGTCCTGCAGAACTGCACTCTGGCCCCTGTCTGGGTTCGTAAGATGCCTAAGAAAGAGGCCGAGGCGCTGGCGATGCATTATCTCGAGCGAGTGAGAATCGCCGAACACGCGCATAAATTCCCAGGGCAGATATCGGGAGGCCAGCAGCAACGTGTGGCCATTGCCCGCTCACTGTGTATGAAACCCAAAATCATGCTTTTTGACGAGCCAACTTCGGCACTTGACCCGGAAATGGTGAAAGAAGTGTTGGACACCATGATAGGGCTGGCAGAATCCGGCATGACAATGCTCTGCGTCACGCACGAAATGGGTTTTGCCCGCACCGTCGCTGACCGGGTTATCTTTATGGATCGCGGAGAGATCGTAGAACAGGCTCCGCCTGAGGAGTTTTTTGCCCATCCGAAATCAGAAAGAACGCGAGCTTTCTTGTCTCAGGTTATCCATTAAACGACAAAGGCCGCTGATGCGGCCTTTTTATTGTGTTTTCCAAATTCAGAAAACAAAAAGGCCACCTGTTAAGGTGGCCTTGATGTTTATTTGATGCCTGACAGTTGTATGCCGGGCTTTCCTGCCCGTCACCCTTCGGGCCGCCGCAAGCGGCGTTCAAAATCGTTCCAGACGATTTTGTCCTGCTCTCTGAGAGTAGCGGCTTACAGAAACCATAAAACAAAAAACCCCAGCTAATAAGCTGAGGTTTTTTGTTTTATTTGATGCCTGACAGTTCCCTACTCTCGCATGGGGAGACCCCACACTACCATCGGCGCTACGGCGTTTCACTTCTGAGTTCGGCATGGGGTCAGGTGGGACCACCGCGCTACGGCCGTCAGGCAAATTCTTTTCTACGTGCCGAACTTAAACCTAAAAACTGGTGCTGATACCCAGAGTCGAACTGGGGACCTCACCCTTACCAAGGGTGCGCTCTACCAACTGAGCCATATCAGCACGCTTAATTTGATGCCTGGCAGTTTATGAACTTACGTTCACCCTACGGGCCGCTGCTTCGCAGCGTTCAGACTCACCTTTCGGTTCGTCAGTCCTACTCTCTGAGAGTAGTGAACTGCCTCGTATTACTGACCATTACTGCTAATTTGATGCCTGGCAGTTCCCTACTCTCGCATGGGGAGACCCCACACTACCATCGGCG
>NZ_DASYBS010000002.1:0-23145 GCF_036500665.1 Cedecea sp. | reverse complement strand
GCGATCGTCGGGAACGAATCGCGAACGACCCCGAATGTTTGGGTGATAGCCGGTGGGTTTACCGCTTCAGCGGCGATGAGCTCGCCGGGCGCCGGGGCTGTTCGGGGGATGGCGTTATCCCCCGGACACGTTCACCGTGCTCTGAACTTGCGGGGAAAACAGATCTTAGGGTGAACGGAACTTTAACCGTTCATCAGAGAACGTATTTGTGACTAAATGCAGATACTCCCGTGAAACCCGGCCTTAAGTAGCCAGGTTTCAGACGGGCAAACTTAATCTTCGAAGTACCAGTACCCCTGGTTAATCAGCGCCGTCAGCTGCCGGATAAATTCGTCATCCGCAACGGCTGCACCCAGTTCCGTTTTTGTCAGCCGGGTATAGCGGCACATGGCCACGGCGGCGGCCTGATGGGTGACGTCCAGCGGCTCGCTATTCACAAAGAAATGCTCGCCAACCTGCAGCACGCGAAGCCCGCTCAGGCGAATCAGCTCTTCTCCGTCAACCAGCGCAGCGGCGACTTCTTCCGGCTGATAAGGCGGCTCGGCGGAGGCGATATCCAGCTCGTGGCGCGGCGTGGTCACAAAGCTGCCGAACCATTGATTGAACGCTTCCGGCTGGCTAATCAACGCCGTCATCATGCTGCGCAGGCGTTCCAGCTCGTCGTTTTCTACTTTGCCTGGGTTTGCCCGGCAGGTGAGGTCCGGGTCGCTGTAGTGATCGCCCCCGAGATCGTTTTCCAGCACGTAATCCGCAAAGCTGCTGATTAAATCGCGGCTGTTTGGCCCGCGGAAGCCAACCGAATAGTTGAGAGCCGTTTCATGAGTAAAACCGTCGTGCGGGAAGCCCGGCGGAATGTAGAGGATGTCGCCCGGGGCTAAATCTTCGTCGATGATGGGCGTAAACGGCTCAACGTGCAGCAGCGCCGGATGCGGGCAAAACTGCTTGAGCGGCAGCTTATCGCCTACGCGCCAGCGGCGGCTGCCCATACCCTGAATAATAAAGACGTCATAGTTATCAATATGCGGGCCAACGCCGCCGCCCGGCACGGAAAACGAGATCATCAGGTCGTCCAGGCGCCAGTCCGGCAATACGCGGAAAGGGCGTACCAGTGCGGCAGCCGGTTCGTGCCAGTGGTTAACGGCCTGCGCCAGCAGAGACCAGCCGCTGTCACCAAGATTATCAAAGTGTTCAAACGGCCCATTGCTGGCATGCCATTTACCCTCTTTAAAACTGACCAGTCTGCTGTCGACTTCGTTCTCCATCGCCAGACCAGCAAGCTCGTCGGGCGTAATCGGGTCGACAAAATTAGGCAGCGCGTTTTTGAGTACTACCGGCTTTTTCTGCCAGTAAGTTTCCATAAACTCTGGCCAGTTAAAATTGAGTTGATAATCCACGGTTATTTACCCCTATGCGGAAGGAGGCTGATTATAAAGAGCGGCTGCTTAAACTGACCTTGTCATGGGTCAATCTGCCGTGACATTCCTGCCTTTTCCTTCCTCGTAAAATACCGGCGCTATCGGTTTTTTCTGATTTTATTTTGCCACTGGAGGATGCTGCAGGCCGTGCTATTGCTGGTTTTTTCAGGTTTTACACGCGGTTAGGAAAATTTCGCCCGGAACCGAAGCTGATTTTTCGCCACCCACTAAACGGAGAACGTGTGTGACTGTTAAGGGGTAACAGAATGGGATTGGGAATATCGGCTTTTATCAAGCCTGGGCGCGCGATCCGCGACCAGGACATCGCTCACTTACAGCAGGGGCGCTCGCAGCCCTCATCGATTAAACAGGGTAAGGCTCCCCCCACGCAAACCGCGTCCGGGTCACTGCTCACAGAATCCGCCTCCCAGCCCACGCCCGGCGGGTTTAGGCAGGGGACAGCGACGGCTCAAACTTTGCAAAAAGGGATGTTTAGCCGCTTTATAGGGCGGCATCGCGGTGGGCAAGAGGGTACGCCCACCGCGGTTCCCGTCACTGAAAATGCTTCAAGGGTGAGTAGCCCAAGCCTCTACAGCCAGCCCAGCGCCGGGAGCGTTTATAGCCAGCCTGACGTTTCCGAGCTTCACGCCATTCCCAGCAATGTGGTGGGGACGCCCGGAAGCCATTTTGCCGAGCTGGCGTCGGAGACTGAGCCTGAAAAAAACATGCTGCTGGAAACCCGGCTGTCGCTCGATAAAAAGGGGCGTCTTGAGATTGATACCCCGGCAACGTCAGCCCCCCTGCACGCATTGATGAAAGAAACCATCGGCCACGATCGCCTACGTTACCAAAACCACCTCGCCAGCGATGACGGTCATCAGCATGTTTTACTGGATAAAGAAGGGCGACTGATGACCCTGCGCAGCCAGCCCGGTGCCTTTATCGCCCTTAGCCACAGCCAGCAGAAAGTAGAATGGCAGGAGGTGCCGCCGCACAAGGGTTTTATGCGCCGCCAAAGCGTGGATCCGGCCGGGCAGCGTCTCTCCTGGCACGATCGTCAGACGGTAGACATCGGCGGTGAGAAAGTGCGCCTGCCCGAAACCAGCGTGCGTGACCGCCTTACCGATAGCGTCACCGACGGCGACGGCACGCGCTACCGGCTGTACGATAAAAAACTCTACAGCTTTGACAGCGCCGCCAACGCCTGGCAACCGCTCTCCGGCGAAGACGATAAGCTTTCTTCCCTGTCGCGCCAGAGCGACGGCATGCTATGGCGAGTGAACGACGACAAGCAGCTTGGCAGCGCCGTCGGCGAGACTATCAAGGTCAATTTCGATAACAAAATCGATCACTACGCGGTAGGCCCGAAGCGCGATGCCCTGGTGCTGATGAGCGACGATGAGAAGACGCCTCAGGTTGCCTGGGTGGCCAATCTGGCGGCGGACGACCCTCAGCCCAAAACGCTGACGCTGCCCGAAAACATGACGCTGAAAAAAACGGCGCTGCATGGCCCGCTGTTGTTCGCGCTGGACAATAATGGCCGCCTGCACTGCGGCGATAAACCTAACGAGCAGAGCACGGCGTTAAGTTTTGGTGAAGCAAGGCATAAACCGCTGCTTGATAACATTACGCAATACGTCACCGCGACCGTCGGCGATGAGGCGCGCGTCGAAGATATGCTGGCGGATGAAACCGACCGCCTGCATCTTATCGTCAAAGATAAATACGATCAGAAACATGCCATCACCTTCCACTGGCACGGCGGCGACCTCAAGCCGCAAAGCAGCTGGAACCTTAGCGACAGTATGGTGCTGGACTACCAGAAAGGCCTGCCGCAGGTCACCCCTGCCGCCCACGATGTGGTTGATCTCGGACGGTTGGGAAAACTGGCTTTGCATGACGGTAAAGTCCATTACTTCAATGAAACCACTGGCCTGTGGAGCGCCTCGGATGAAAAAGCCGATAAGCTTCAGTGTGGCCTGGATGGCCAGCCGTGGCTGATGAAAGACGGCGAATTAAAGCGTCTTAAGGTTAACCTGAGCAGCAACAAGGTTGATCACGGTAGCAACGTATTTGCCCTGCCGCAGGTAACCAAAAGCGTCAGCGTAGATCTGGCCACGGCCGGACTGAACAAAGCCGAGAAGGCGCAGGCGTTTACGGTTATCGACAGCCGACGCTACCTGGCGGTGAACGAAAAAGGGGATATCGGTTTCCACCACATAGACACGACGACCCGCCGCAATCAGAACGCTACCCAGACCTTAAGCCAGGCGGCACTTCGGGAGCAGATCGAGAAGCTGGTGCCGGGCAGTACGGGCAAAGAAGAGGCTTCGAAAATCAGCGACCTTGCCCTCGGAGAAGACAAACAGCTATGGCTGTTAAGCAAAGAAGGCGGGCTGTTCAGCCTGCCGGAAAAAAACTGGAACAGCGGAAAAGTCGACGGGCTGACGAAGGCCGTTTTACCCGCGAATGAAGACGGCAGCCAGCCGGAGCTCAGCGCGCTGCAAACCTCTGCCAAAGGGAAAATCAGCGCGCAGGACAAGCAGGGCAATACGTTTCTCTTCAGGGCCGGAGCCTGGGAGAAAGGCGAGCCGGCCGCGGCAAAGGTTGATGAACCAAACATGGCTCGCCAGAACTATGAGCGCCTAACGAAGGCCTCAAAAGACTGGCGTTTACCGGGTACCGGTATCACCTTTAAACGTGAAGTTAATTTCCTCGGACAGACCGGGCAGGACGGCAAACAGGTTCGCACCTCATTCCGCACCCGACTTAGCACCTTTGCTTTCCGCCCGTCGCTTGAGTGGCCGCGCCCGCTAAAAACTGCCGTCTATTCAATGCAGCACCGCTACGCCGGACGCGAGGGGCTGAAAGATGTTTACCAGCAGCAGGGAGAGTTGACCCACCGGCTGAAGGCCCTCGCTCAGCAACCTGCCAGGAATGCGCCGCGCCCGGGATTAAGCCAGCGCCTCGATATCATGAGCGGCGAGGCGGCGCGACAGTGGCAGCCGCAGGAAAAAGCGCTGCTGGAGGAGATGGGCAGTTTTGCGCGCCAGCTCTCTGACAGTAGCACCCATTACTGCGAGCAGATTGGCCAGCATTATGGCGTGCGCGACGAGCGGCGACAGACCGCCACGCCTTCACGCTTCGGGCTGAACCATGGCAACAGTGGAGTGCTGAACCCGTCAAGCAGTCGCCAGGACAACCTCACCGGGCAGTTGAACGATATCCTGCGCCGCTATCCTGCCGACAAAAGCAACCATGCGGGGGCGATTCTTGCCGAGCTGGAAGCCCGGCAGATAACCCTCAATCACCAAAAAGAACAGGTGCCGTTGGGGCGTCAGCGCGACATACACGATGACATCGGGCTGGTGAAATCCAGGGTGATGCTGGACGTACTGACGCTGAAATCTCTGCATGACTCTGTCGATGAGCTGCAGCAGGCGTCGCTGCTAAGCGAGCCAGAACGTTCGGCCAAAATGACGGAAATTGCCGCCAGTGTGGCCCGCCTGCGGGACAGCGACTGGGGCGGGAACGTGATTAAAACCGTCACCACCCAGGGCTTCGGCAACCACAAAGCGCTCGAGGCCAACTACGACGCCATCAAAGCCATGACCAAAGCGTTCAGCAAGGAAAACCACGGCGTCAACATCAACACCAAAACCGTAATGCAGGCGGAAAGCCAGCGTGAGATGCAGGACAAAATGGTGGCGACCGTGCTGTCGCTGGAGAGCGGAGAAAACCTTTCGTTTAGCCGCACCTATGGGGCCTCGGCTACCGCAACGGTTACGCCGGGTACCCAGGTTATTGCGGGCGTTGGCGGCAAAGTGGGGGCTGACCGCGGCTATACGATGAGCTTTTCCCGTGGCGATACGGGGATTAACGTTAGCTTCGGGCGAACGGGGGCCGTGTCGGCAACCGGCATCGTTGGCGCGGGCTACAACGTGCTCACCGACTACAACAAAACCCATAAAACATACCTGGACGGCGACCACAAGCACCCGCTGTCTCAGGGCGTGCGTCTTGGCGGCGGCGTGACGCTGGGCGGACAGCTTCAGTCCCAGCACGGCGTCTCGTTTGAACTGGCGGAGCACGAGATCCCCGGCTTTATCGAGCAGCTGAGCAGCGGCACGCTGGATCCGCTGGAGTTCTTGAACCGTGGCGCAAACCATAGCGTGAAGAGCGGGGCGACCCAGAGCTTCAGCGTGGACATTAACGCCGCGGCGCTGGCGAGCGTGGGCTTCCCGTTTACCGACAGCCACGAGAAAGACTTCCCCACCAGCGCACGCCTGGGCGGCGGCGTGTATGCCAACACCAACCTGTTGGCGGGCAGCCGCGAGCGCACGGAGTCCCGTAATGCCGAGGGGCAGGGCGTCAGCCACAGTGACCATCGCTTAAGGGCGTTTAACCAGATGAACGCCGGGGCCAACATTGCGATTCCGGTCAGCACCACGATTCAGCCGAAGCACAAAGATCCCTTCACGGTGGGCGTCGGTGTCGGGGCGAGCGTGCAGCTGTCGATCAACAACCGAACGACGCACAGTCTTACCGTTGATTTAAAAAATGCCCAGCCGGTGGAGGGGGTTCACCTGGAAAAGCTGATGACCACGCTGGGCAAACAGTTTACCGACAGCGCCTCCACGCAGCTGCTGACCAGGCTGAAAGAGGAGCCAAAAGAAGGAGAGCTGCCGGTTTCCGTTGCCGATAAGCTGAGCCAGCTGGACGCCCATTTCACCCGCTGGTATCCGCCGGTCGATAACGTAAAGGCGCGCCGCCCGCTGCTCGATACGCTGGAGCAGCTGACCAAACGCCAGCAGCAGGCCGACTCGCTTTCCGTGCAAAACACGCTGCCGGAGCCGAGCAACGCCGAGGTCGATGCGCTGATTGACGGGCTGCGTGCTGAATTTACCGATCTCGCCAGCCGCAAATTGCTGAGCGAACTCACGCCTGCGGAAGATGCTCCACGTCTGCCAATGTCGGCGGCTGAACGGCTTGGCAAGCTGGAGAGCCACTTTGCTCGTTTTATTCCTCAGTCACGCCACCACGAGCTGACGGGCAACGGTCCGCAGGCGGCCCTGCAGTCGCTGCAGCAAACTGTACGCCAGCAAAACGCAGTACTTAACCAGCAACAGCTGGTGAATAAGGCGGAATACCAGTCTACGTACAAAAACCTGTCGCGCATCGACAGCAACAGCCTGTTTCACTTTGTGCGCCACTTCATGGAAGGGGAATTTTCGCCGAGCAACGCCGACCGCATTACCCAAATGATGGGCGAGGATTATCGGCTCAAAGCGCTGCTGCGCGGGCTGCAGGATAACAGTAGCTCACAGGCTGTTGTGTCACTTGAGCTGAAAACCAAACCGCGTGAAAAACTGGCCGATCAGTGGGCAAACCACACGGTCACCCAGGACTCGATTGTTGACCTGCTAAAAGACCGCGACAAGCTGCGCCTGAAGTCGATAGCGTTCACCAAGACGCAAAGTAAATCTGACGGATTCTCCACACCGTCATTTTTACTCGGTGGCTCCAACGGCGTGTCGCTGTCGATGAATGAAAACCTGGGCACGATCAACTTCAGCTACGGGGACGACGACAGCGCGCCGCTCAGCTACACGGTAGACGGCGGCGTGGCTCAGGCAGAAAAAGAGGTGAAGTCGGCGCTACGAGACGCCGCCGACGCAGGCTTTATGATGAAAGGAGGGTAAGGAAATGGCGATGCAACAACAGCTTCAACAGTGGCTTGATGCCTGGGGACGACAACAGAAGATCTCGCTGCGCCTGGAAGAGGGCATCTGCCTGCTGATGGACGCACAGCAGCAAGAGGTGGCAGTCATTGAACTGCCGCCGGAGAGCAGCGCGGTGGTGCTGCATTGTCGGGTTGGGGGGCTGAGCGGGCAGGATGCGGCGCTGCTGCCAAACCTGCTGGCGATGAACTTTGAAATGAACGCCATGCGCGGCTGCTGGCTGGCGCTGGACGGGGAAAATGCAATTCGCCTGTGTACCCAATGTGAAATGTCTGCCCTGGACGCGGAGCGGTTTGCGCGCTGGTTAAGCGCCTTCATCGGCCAGAGCGGCGAGGTCAGAGAGTTTCTCACCGAGCTGCCGTCGCTGCTGGAGGCTGCTGCGCCGCGTTAATATCTATGGCAAGGGATAAGCCGGGAAACCTCCCTTTGCCGATCGTTTGAGGGTCTATTGACCGATTCGTGGCCAGGATAAAAATGGGTTCATGCCCGGCATGAGCCCATTTTAAAATGGAACGCTCAGAGTGAAATAACAGAGCCACTGATTCAAAACCAACCTAAAAATCAATGAACCAAATTCAAAGCCCCATCCTCGATCATCGTTAACCCACCGTCCAACGAGCGAACAAACCTCGGTGCTTTTAAATCTTCTGCCAGCACCACGATCAGATCATACAGCAGCCCGGTCATCTGCTGTCTTTGCTCCGGGGATTCTTGCTGATTCAGCAGGACGATGGTTAGCGCCGCGCAGTACTCGCGGAGCGGTTCGGAGTCCGTTGCTATCGGGTTGTAATAAATGCTGGCTTCGCTCTCTTTGAGCGTCAGCTTCTCTATCAGGTGGTCCGGCAGCGGGGCTTTGAGCGCACTTTTTAAGACTTCCAGTCCGGCGAGCAGGCGGCCGCAGAGCGCCATGCGTTCCGTTTGATTCTTGTTTTCAAGTAAATGTTCGGCGTATTGCTCGCAAATATCCAGCACCTGGAAGAGATCCATCGCTGCGCCCTGCGGCTTTTCTAACAGGGTTGCGATATCGCCCGCAAACGCCGGGTCGTGGGGGGTGATTTCAGGGCGAGCCTGTGTGTTACTATCAGCGTTAGCCATAGCTGTTACCTCGTATAACGGTTGTGGTCAGCCCCCGTCTGGTGTCTCACCATCATTCGGGGGCGCTTCTTTTCTGGCCTTGATTGGCCTCATCTGTTTTTCATCCCTCCGATCATACTGGATGGCTGCACAGTGATGTAGCTTAAAAATCAGGCAAAATGACAAACTTCGAGGCGGATCGCAGGAAATGATGAAACGCTTGGGGGAATTGCAAAAAGGCACCATCGAATCGCTACCTGATAAATAAATCTGCTCACGAATATGTAACTCCTCTCTTTACTAATGGCATTTTAAAATATCTGAATATGCCTTATTACAGTATAAATGCCACTGAATACAGCGCGTCAGATAGACACCAGAGCCATCCATTAACATCTGATTTAAAAGATAATTAATTACATCAAGATTTAGGGTGTCGCTCCAAAAAATAACGTAATTATAATGTACAAAAGCCGTAAATATAAATTAAGACAATACGTTATCTGAACACGTAAAAATAAAATCCTTTTGATTCAAATGATATATCGGCTAATATCTCGCCCGAAAATAAACATGCTTAAAATATGGAATTACGCACGAGCAAGATCGTGCCGGATACATCTGCAGGGACTGGAGAGCGCACTGATGGGGGCAATGGGATTTTATCTGCGAGTGGGTGACGCCACGACTTGCGGAGGAAAGATACTGACAGGGGATGAGACGCTCAGCTGGTATGGCGTGGCTGGCGCGCTTGAAGGCGATCTCGTCACGTGCGGCAAGCATCCGGGAACATATATAATTCTGGGGGGAACATCCGATACATGGGATGAGGGGCGCAGGTTTGCAGGCACGCTGGACAGCTTCAGTTCCTGCCCGTGTCGGGCAAGGTTTATTCAGTCCATTCCGGACGGTTATATCAGGGACGACACGCCGGAAGAGCGGGCAGAAAAAGAACGTTTGTCCGCGCTTATACGACAAAAGGAAATGGAAAAAAAATCAGGAAGAAGCGGCAAAGGTGCTGGCAGAAGAACGGGATCGTAACCGGGTATTTGCCAAATCCTGCCTGAGAGAAGATGGCTGCAATAACGCCGGGACGGAGCCTGAACCCCATACCAATTTTCCCCGGATGGCATTTTACCAGGCCTTACCTACGGAAGATCCATCGGACGAGAATGATGTCCCCCAACATGCCCAGGCCGCGAAGAAAAAGAACGCCGCAGAAGAGATCCCGAAGCCGAAGAAGCGCAGCGCCCTGTATAAATGGTGGCACGGCAACCATGAGGAAATGGATTATCAGGCCGCCAGGGCTGCAGCCGCGAGTGCCGCCCACGCACAAATGGCGGTGGAAGGTGCCAGCGTCCTTGGTCTGATTGGCGGCAGTGTAATTACGTCGGGCACCTGGGCGATAAAACTGGGGGAAATGGCGGCCGGGCTTGGAAGAGTTGCCACGAGCGGCCCCGGAGCCCCCATCGCCGCCGTGCTGGTGGGGATGATGCCCGGCAGGCTGAATGACGGGGAGCAGGACTTTATCGACCGCATGCGGCTGGAGCAGATGCGGGAGGCTCCCAGCCGTGTGCGCTATACGTGGGAAACCGACAGCCAGGGTCAGTCGGTGCCGCATGGCTGGCACACGCCGCCGGGTAAAGATGCGGTGCGTGTGCGTAAAATGGCGTGGGACAACAGCCGGAGAGCGTACACCTTCACCACGGAAGAAGATCCGCGTATAACGATTATCTGGACGCCGGACAGTTCAGGCGTGAATGCGCCGTCCAATACCGGGAACCAGACCCCGGTCAGGATCCCGAATCCGGTTATCGTTGATCCGCTGCCGGAAGAGACACGTCTGGAGGCAACAACCAGCCCGGCACCGGAAGAGAAGACGTTTGCGGATTATATTCTTATCCTGCCGCTGCCGAATATTCCGCCGATTTATGTTTATCTTAGTAAGCCGCCGGTGGAGTTTCTTGAAGTTGGTTTATATAGCGATTTTGAAGGTAGATCACGACAAGGTGAACTGGAAGTTGATCACATACCATCGGCTGCGGCAGTTAAAGCATACTATAAGCGTTTGCATCCGGAACTAACGCCAAAGGAGTTGAGAAAACTGTCAAAAAGGGTTGCAGCGATAGGAGTCCCTATAGAAGTTCACCGAAATAACAGTGAAACATATGCAGGGCGAAATACAGCAGAAAAAATTAATGATCAAAGCTATGATCTTCGTAAGGCTGCTGATGAAAATTTTAACTTTGAAAAATCAGCACTTAAAGAACATGGTGCAACAGAAGAACAATTGGAAGAAGCAAGGGCTAAATTACATCAGATAAATGAAAGTGTGGGGTTATATACAAGATGACAATAAATATTGAGTTACTTATAAGAAGCATTGGTAAAACCTATCAAGATATTTATGATGCAGGTCTTATTCCATATAAAACAAAGCCTAGAGGTGATTCCGGTGACTCTGTAATTGAATTGGATATGGTTAAGGAATGTGTTTATTTGGCCTTTTATCGATCATCAAGGAAGCTATTTTGTATAACACTTACAATTCTTGATGATGAGAAGCCGTTGCTACATTTTCCGAATGAGTTGCCTTCTCCGTTACAGAAGGATATGGGGCTTAGTTGGATGCATGAGCAGTTTGGGTTGCCAGATAAAATAGTTTCACCTAAGTTAATTGGTGGCCTTAATTTTGGAATGAAAGAACTCTACACGCTAGAAGGATTTCATATTCCACTATCTATGCAGGTTACTTATACAGAAAAAAATCAAGTTGAATCACTGACGTTTATGCCAACATCAGAAGTTCACTGGTAATTCCTAAGTTTTTGGCCTCGTTAAGAGGCCGGTAATATTAATGGTATTTTGTTTGCTATTTGATGGGAAAATATACGATGGTGGGTTTAACGTATCAAGTTTATGGAGAGATGACTTGCAACCACTGTTTTCCCATCAGATTGACTTCGAAAGTATGATTATCAGTTGGAATTTCGATATATTTAATTCATCCCGCGCTCAGTCATAACTGATAGGACATATCTCGAACATTAATTTTTTGTAAGGCAATATTATTTTTTCTATAACATGAGGGTTGAAAATTGAATGGTTTACTAATGGACTTGAAAAAAGAATTTGAAAAGTTGCCATGTGATATAAATGTTCCTGAGGAAATTGAAAGACTATACCAATGGATAGAGCAAAATGGCCTTATTGAAACCCCTAAAGGTATGGTGGGAGATCCTACTATCTATCATTATGGAAGGATTAGTCCAGATTATGAGATTAATCCAGATATCACGTTTACAACATCAGGTCAGAAAGGGATTAATTATTGGTTTGATCTTGAGGAAATTACAGATGAAATATCATCGAGGCTTGTTTCATTTGCAGAGAGTGGTTTTGATGGATCTCAACTTGCCTTTTGGCTTGATGATAATAAGGAACTTAGGGTTGTTCACATGGGATCAGGTTCTGGCTCGATGCTATGCTGTGTTATCGCTAATAATGCAAAGGAATTTTTATCATTACTTTCCATCGGATATGGACAATTAGGTGATGTTTATGATTTTTCATCTTCACCTGAAGAAATGGATAAACATGTGAAGATAAATCATTCATTTGTTGACTGGTTGGATGGTTCATTTGGGATAAAAAGACCACGTGATGCCTCTGGGATAATAAAAGGAAAAGCTAAGATCGGTGATGAAAACACAAAGGATTTATTTTGTCTATGGTGTAATAAGCAGTTTAAAAATTAATGAATTTTAGTGATGCGGGGAAGTTTTTACCCTATTCAAGTTTTACAACAGTTCTGCCAGCAAAAAGTCATACCCAATAAAACAGCTTTAATAAATCGCTCATGCTTTCTCCTGGAAGAATTTTTCTCTGACGAGATAGCCCCAACTTGCCGAGCTTTTATCCTTTAGCAGCCTCGTTGCTGGCAAACAGATCCTCTTCACGCCGCGTGGGCTGCTGCTTTTGCAGCACCTTATAAATCCGCTGAACGTCATCGGCATAGCGGCTTCGAAGCTGTTGGCGCTTTTCCGACGGGCCGGTGTTGTACATGCCGACGGTATTCCACGAGCGGCCGTACTGGCGGAACAGCCCGTGCAAAACCCACGCGCCGGTGGCGATGCAGGTGCACGGGTCGTGCAGCAGGTTTTCACGCGTGACGCCCAACTGCTTAAGCCGCCCAAAATGCACGCTGTTCACCTGCATCATGCACACGTCTTCGGTGTGGTTCGAGTTGGCGGCGTTCACCGAAGAAAGGGTAAACTTCGACTCTTTCCAGGCGATGGCCTCCAGCAAGGCGGGGGAAATCCCGAAGGCGTGCCCGACGCGGGTAAAGCACTCGGCCTGCGCCACGGCAGGAAGGCTAAGAAGTAAAAGGCCCCATCGCCACGATGTAGTCTGCATAGATGTGTCTCTTTTGATTGTCACAGGCAATGTGTGGCGAAATGCGCGCCCAGGTTCCCATTTTTTGCCACATAAGGAACTCTTTAACTCCGCTTCTCACTCAGTTGAACATGCCGGACGCGGGCAAAACCGGGCGTCATTGCAAGGTTAGGCGGCGGCCGGTGATTGCTACTGGGTATCACTTAGGGGAGTGTGTTGTATGCAGATATCATCAGGACCGGGCGGGTTCTCACCTCTTTTGCCGGAAAATCATTTTCCTGGCCTGGACGGGGCGTCACCTGACTCACAAAACGGCGGGAGCAACATTACCGCCAAACTGCTGCTGAATAATGGCGGGAACACTCTGGCTATTCCGCTGGCGCTGAACTTTGCCAATACGGGCGCGGCCGATAAGCCGTCGGCAATCAACTTTGGCGCTTCGCCAACGGGCAATAACAGCCCGGCCAGTAACCCGGCTAACGCTTCGCAAAGCGACGGCAGCGGTTCCGCCGACGGCATGATGCAGGAGCTTCAGCAGATGCTGCAGCAGTTCCTGAAAGAGTTGATGCAGCTCTTCCACATGAATACCGGGCAAAGTAAGGGCGACGACGACTCCTCTTCACCGACGAGCGGTATTGGTTCTGGCTCGGGGTCCGGCATGGGCAGCAGCGGTAGCGATGGAGCCGGAGATGCTGGCCGCCCGCTGAACAACCTCGCAGCAGCACCTTCTGGCGGGCCATCTGGTGCGTCCGGGCCGTCTGCGGATAGCCTGAGTCCGGGTGATACCAGCCTGAAAACCAGCGATCCTACGCTGCAAAAAATCGTCTCCCAGTTTGGCGGAGAATATGAAAAAGCCTCCGCTGAAACCGGCGTTCCGGCCAAGCTGCTGGCCGCGCTGACCATGCAGGAGTCGGGCGGGGATGTGAACGCGAAGTCGACCAACCCTGGCAACGGGCTGACCGACAGCGGCATGAACCAGATCAACCCGGACACCTACCGTGCGATGCAGAGCAAATATCCGGATAAGCTGGGCAGTGACATGAACTCGCCGGCCAACCAGATCATGTGTTCGGCGCTGATGCTTAAAGAAGGCAAAGAGAAATTTGGCAGCTATGATGCCGCCCTGCGCGCCTATAACTCCGGCGACAATCAGGTGAATCTGCACAACCTGTCCAGCGTCTCGTTGGGCGATCCGAATTACGTGAATGAAGTGAACAGCCACATGGCGAAATTCGCCTGATAGCGGGCGTTTATTTTTGCTCTCTTCTTTACAAAAAGGCCTAATTTAGCGGCCGTTTCTTCGATAAGAAGCGGCTGCTTTTTTTAGTTACAAAGCAGTTTATTTCTTTGACAGGCTAAATTGGCGTGATTAATGGCAGCAAGTACGACCAGGAATGTTCCCAATTAAACATAAATACTAAAAGTAAAATATATTTCAAAAAGAAATAGGTGTGTCTGTTGTGGGTTCTTATTGTAAATAATCGTAAATATATATTATTGGTCTGGCCGATTGTGAGGAAATTCTGTCGGAGGATCCATCTCACAATTTGCGTCTGTCAGAAAAAACTTCATTTTTTCCTCTGTCGGTGAATAATAAACAATGTTTTTTCTTTTTTTAATAAATTTATTCATAAAAATCATTTTGTTATATTTTATTTGATAACTTTTGATTCTTTTTAATACATTTAGATACACCTTGCAAAATCCACATTTTTTTTCAGCGTGGCTCACGGAATTAACCTCAGGAAGCATTGTCTCTCGATAATTATGTGACGCAAAAAATAGCCTGCCATCCAGACATCGGAACAGTTAATTCTATATTCCACTGTAGGGATATTCCTACAGGTCGCTAAAATTTTGCCTGATTGTGAATCTTCGACTCGGTGATAGGTTATCGCTGCTTCTCATAAACAAAACTCATTAATTCAGCGGGCTGCCCTGGTGACTCACGGCAGCAGGCAGCAATCATTTTATGGTTCACGTTTATGGTTCATAAGTGGGACTCATACGCCAGACCTTGAATAAGCCAGGCAGCGGGGGATTTATGAAAGAAAACAGTTCGAATCATTGGGAGATAAAGCATATACCTGTCGATATCGACTTGAATATGCCACGGTCGGCAGCGGCGTTGCCCCCTTCTGAAAACGTGCACGACGGGCTGGATATCTGGCTGCAAACGTTAGCCCCTCTAAAGGTTGATTTGGTGCTGGAAGGCGAAACGGGCACCGGTAAAGACACCTTTGCCCGCCGTATCTACGAACATTCCGGCTGTCGGGGCGCCTTTGTGCCGATTAACTGCGCGGCCATTCCCGAAACGCTGGCTGAAAGCGAATTGTTTGGCGTGACGGCCGGGGCCTACACCGGCGCCACCCACTCTCGTGCAGGTTATATTGAAAGCGCAAACAATGGGGTGCTGTTTCTTGATGAAATTGACAGCATGTCGCTGAGCCTGCAGGCCAAGTTACTCCGGGTATTAGAAACCCGAACCATCGGGCGCCTGGGGAGCACTCAGTCCATTGCCCTCAATTTGCGGGTGATCGTGGCCTCACAAAAGCCGCTCGCCCAGTTAATGGAGCAAAAACTGTTCCGCCAGGATCTCTTCTTTCGTCTGACGACGGTAAAAATTTCACTTCCGGCGCTGCGCGAACGCGTTGAATGCATTATTCCGTTGTTTCGCCGTTTTGCCCAGGAGTCGGCGATTCGGCTGAACCGCACGCTGCCGCCGATGCCGCAAAACCTGAGCGAAGCGTTGTTGATGCACCGTTGGCCGGGGAATATCCGTGAACTGAAGGGGGCGGCGGAACGCTTTGTGCTGGGGTTACCGGCGCTGGGGCAGATGGGGCATCCGGAGATGCGTTCCGTGCGCCTGCGTGAACGGCTACGGCGTATTGAATACAGCCTGATAGAAGACTGTCTGTCACGGCATGAAAATCGGGTAGTCAGCGCCGCACATGAATTAGGTATTCCAAGGCGAACGCTTTATCAACGAATTAAGTCACTGACAGAGAAGGAAAATTAATTTTTCGTTTTTTGGGAACTGCCGTTTACGCCGCGCCACTTAATCCGTGAATGACACAACATTTGCTGTTTAATTAACGAGGAGTAAACATCATGCCATCAGTCAATACCGGTAACAACGCAGGCGCAAGCAGCAGTCTGGCAGATAGTTTCCAGTCACAAATGGACTCTATCGAAAACAAATCGATGCAGGACTCGCTGGACAAAGCGGAACGTGACCGTAAGAACGCCTACGTTTCTGGCTACCAGAACTCCGCCACCACCATGATCAGTTCTCTGGCACAGAACAAAATTTCCTTCTGATGACTATCAGGGATTCACCGCAGCGTGAATCCCTGATCTCTTTTTCTGCTGGCGGAATCTCTCATATGCACATTCTTAATCCTGCAACAGGTATGCCTTTGCCAGAACCCGATTCTCTGGGCGTTTCACCCGCCCCAGTCGCTCAGTCAGAGCTACCTTCCGGCAGCAGCATGGCGAACCAAAGCGACGCCGCTTTCTTTTCTGCCGCGCTTGAGCAGCCTGAAGCGCTCTCTGCGATGGGCGGTATTGGCGGGAAGCCTGCCGCGATGTTTGAAAAAGCCTCCGGCATGTTTAAGCAAATGGAAGGCGATCAGAAACAGATGAATAACGTGCTGCGTAAAGCCGCGCGATCTACCGATCCGCTGGTGCTCAACCAGGTGGATGACCAGCTCTCTAACTATTACCTGGAGAGCATGATGAACGCCAAAATCGTCTCGAAGAGCATTTCGGGGCTCGATAAACTGACCAACCTGCAGTAATCCATCATGCAACGACGCTGGCGAAAAATCCTGCAGCCCTGGCTGCTGGTCCTGCTGCTGGCAGGCTGCGACTCGCAGGTCATTCTGAATACCGGTCTGACTGAAAACGATGCCAATGACATCATTTCTGAACTGTCGAAATACAAGATTGAAGCCGACAAGCAAATTGATAAAACCGGCGTCACCGTGCTGGTGGCTCAGGACAATATCGAGCGCTCCGTTCGCATTCTCAACGCCAACGGGCTGCCGCACAAAGCGCGCACCAACCTGGGCGAGGTTTTCCAGAAAAACGGCATTATTTCCAGCCCGCTTGAGGAACGCGCCCGCTATATCTATGCGCTTTCCCAGGAGCTGGAGTCCACGCTTTCGCAAATTGACGGCGTCGTAGTGGCGAGGGTTAACGTCGTTCTGCCCGAGCGCGTCGCGCCCGGCGAGCCGGTTCAACCCGCGTCGGCTTCGGTCTTCATTAAATATACGCAGGACATGGATCCCGACAGCATTGAGCCCAGGATCCGGCGGTTGGTTGCGGCGAGCATTCCGGGGCTTTCGGGGAAGAATGACGGCGCGTTGTCCGTGGTGTTTGTGCCTGCGGCCACCTATCACGACCGCATTGAGCTGGTGACGTTGGGGCCTTTCCAACTGACGCTTTCGCAGTATGCCACGGTAAGAACGCTGTTCTTCTCGCTGATCGGCCTGCTGTTACTGTTAGGCAGCATCTTTACGCTCGTGCCGAAATTAAAGGCGATGAAGCGCGGTAAAAACACGGGCTCAACCGAACTGGCCGTTGTGCCCTCAGAGCGGCGGTAACGCGCGTGGCCTCGCTTGATAAAGGCTGGCTTAGCTGGTGGCTGGAGGGGTTCTGGCAACAGGCTGACGCCAGCTGGCATGGACTTCCCTGGTTCCAGCTGGACGAACCGCGACGTCTGAGCTTGATACGCCAATCGCCGCAGGCCTTGTCGGCCATGCTGGGACTGGCGGAATGCCTGCCAGATAGCCCCGACGCGCGGCTGTTAGCGCTGATTTCTCTTTTCCCGCACCAGCGCGCAAGACTTTTTGTGCTGGTGGCGGAGGTGTGTCAACCGGGCAGGGCAGCTGGAGGAGCCGCAGCGCATCTGGTGCGAACGACTTACGCGTGGCTTGCGTCCCGGCGTCTGGCTGCCCTCAACCCTCAGTTTCCGCGGTGAATCTGACTTCGCGGTGCTCTATCTGCTTCGCCCGCTTTTTACGCCAGTGGCCTGGCAGCGTCTGCGATTCAGTTTTCCTCAGCCGGACGTTGAGCTTTGCGAAGGGGCGTTTCCGAACGACCCCACGCCGCCGTTAAACCGGCTGCAGGCTTTATGGGAAGGCGCGCTCTGGCAGGCTCAGCAGTACCAGACATCAGCGCCGAATGATTCTTCATGGGAGCAATAAAGCATGTGGATTGGCCGTAAAGTTGCCTTAGAGGATGATGCGCCCATTATCGAAGGCGTTCTGCTTCCGCAGTCCGTATTGCAGGAGCAACAGCAGGCAAGGAGCCTGGTGGAGCAAGCAACCCTGAGAAGCGAAGCCTTGCTGGCGGAAGCCCGTCAGCAGGCTGAGAGAGCGATCGCTGAAGCACAGGACGAAGCCGGGCGGCTCGTCATCGCGCGCGTTGAAGACGCTGAACGTGATTTCTGGCAGCGGGCCGAAATCTTTTTTAGCGAATGGCAGGCGGAGCGGGACGCGCAGAGCTCGGCGGTTGTCAGCCAGGCACAGGCGCTGATTAATGCAGCATTTGAGCAGCTGTTTGGCGGCCTGAGCGAGCAGCAAAAACTCAATGCGCTGCTGACCCAGCTACAGGGGGCAAGCGCGCGTGCTACGGACGTGACCCTCTATCATCCCTCACAGCATGAAGCGCCGCTGGCAAGCTGGCTGGCCGCGCATCCTCAGCTTGGCTGGACGCGCTGCGTCGACGATGCGCTGGCGGCAGAAACGCTGCTGCTGCAAACCGCGCAGGGCGAATTCAGCATCAGCTGGGCTTCACTTCAGCAGCATTTGCTGCGCCTCACCACCTAAGTTGTCGCCAACTCAGCCGCCGCAAAGTTAATTTTCCCGCGGCGGGAACCTCTGCTTTTCTACCGCCACTTATCATGCGATTTCAACGCGAGGAGAAACGTATGAGCAATTCCTTTGATATTCAGCGCAATCTCGACAGCCAGCTGTCTCGTCTGCACCACTCGGTTGCCGAGCTGGCGCAGAGCACGCTTGGGCAGCCTGCGCCGAGCATGGGCGACATGGTGGAATTTAAAAACGCCCTGATGAAAGAGGCGGCGGCGACCTTTACCGACAGCCAATTGGGGTCGCTCAAGCATAGCCTGAGCAAGGAGATTATCGACTCTATCAACTAGTTATGCCGTCAACGGCTTATTGATAAGCCGTTCAGACGACTAATTGAGCTCTGTTAATAGAAGAACTACCTGACTGCTTGTTAAAAAAAATCAGGAAAATCAATTCATTGATTTTCGGCTGCTCACCACAAAGAGGGAAAAACCATGCTTTTTTCCTCTTTGTCAGCAACCTCAACGGCTTATTCGTATCCGTAAGCCGTTGTTTAACGCAGTTTGTATCCCTGACGGCCACCTAATTCTGCCGTCGCTTACAGGAGAATGAGTCGTTGAATCAGCCCGTACGTTTACTACGCTCAGCCATGTTTGCCCTGGCCGCTACCGCCGGTTGCTATAGCGCAGCCGTCAGCGCTCAAACGCCCGCCGACTGGCAAAATGGCGCCTACGCCTACTCTGCACAGGGCACGCCGTTGCGCACCGTATTGCAGGATTTCGCCAGCAGCCACGGCGTGAATCTGCGCTTAGGTGACGTGCCAGACAGCGTGGTGGATGGGCGTCTGCGCTCCGACAGCGGCGTGGCCTTCCTTGACCGCCTGGCGCTGCAGTACCGCTTCCAGTGGTTCGTCTATAACGGCTCGTTGTTCGTCAGCCCGCAGTCGGCAGAAACCTCAAAACGTATCAGCGTTTCGGCGGATGCCGCGCCGGATCTCAAGCAGGCGCTGCGTGACGTCGGGCTGCTGGAAGACAAATTCGGCTACGGCGAACTGCCGGACGACGGCGTCGTGATTGTCACCGGGCCACCGGAGTACGTCGCGCTGGTGGCGGACTTTAGCGCCAAAGACAAAGATAAGAAGCAAAACAAAGAGATGATGGCGTTCCCGCTTAAGTACGCTTCGGTCGCCGATCGCGAAATCAAATACCGCGAGAAAACGCTGCTGGTACCCGGCGTGGCCAGCATCCTCAACGAGTTATTGGGCAAGAAAGGTACGCGTTCGTCGCAGGGGATCGTGCCCGGCGGCGAAGGCTCTTCCCGTGAAGCGCTGAATAAGTCATTCCAGGAGCAGTCGGACAACATTCTCTCCGGACTTATCCAGGGCCAGGACAGCCGCATCCGCGGCGCAGGCGGCGATGACGACGGCGAAATGAACCCGCTGGTTTCTGCCGACGTCCGTAACAACGCCCTGCTGGTCCGGGACGATCCTAAGCGCCGCGACCAGTATCAGGCGCTGATCTCGCAGATCGACGTTCCGCAAAAATTGGTGGAAATCGACGCCATGATTATTGATGTCGATCGCCACGCATTTTCGAAATTCTCCAGCAACCTCAGCGGCACGTTCGGCAATATCACCGCCGGTTCCTCGATGTTGCAGGGCGCGGGCACGCTATTTGTGACCGACTACAGCCGCTTCTTTGCCCAGATTCAGGCGATGGAAGGGGAGGGCAACGCTTCCATCGTCGCCAACCCTTCTATCCTGACGCTTGAGAACCAGCCGGCGGTTATCGACATGAGCGACACCGCCTTTATTACCGCCACCGGCGAGCGCGTGGCGACCATTGAACCCGTCACCGCCGGAACCAGCCTGCAGGTTGTTCCCCGCGCCATCGGCAACGGGCCCACCAGCACGGTGCAGTTAGTGGTGGATGTGGAAGACGGCAAGGTGCAGGTTAACGATGACGGCGTGGCCACCGGGGCGAAGCGTGCCACCGTCAGCACTCAGGCACTGGTTCAGCAGAACGGTTCGCTGGTGATGGGCGGGTTCCATTCCCGTGAAACCGGCGACACCGACCACCGTATTCCGTTGCTGGGCGACATCCCTTACCTGGGGAAATTCTTCTCCTACACCAGCCATGAAACCTCCCAGCGCGAGCGCCTGTTCATTATTACGCCTCATCTGGTGGGGGACCAGGTAGACCCGACGCGCTATATCGACGAGCAGGATCGCCAGCAGCTCTCTACGGCGATGAATGAAGTGCAGCTCCGCCAGCGTTACAGCTCGATGAAAGGCGATATCGAAAACGCCATGCGGGACCTTGCGGAGGACAAAGTGCCCACCGGTTTCCTGGCGGGCGGGGAAGGCGTGGGGATTGGTCAACTGTGTAACGTGGGGCCAGGGCTTTCATCTGACAGTTCCCACAGCCAGTGGTACAGCAATGCTTCGGTACAGATAAGCGTAGGGCTGATCCGCAATGTCAGCGGCAAGCCGCAGCGGTTTGATGAGTCCAGCTGCCGCGATGATGACGTGCTGGCGGTCGCCGCGTGGCCGGGCAGTAATCTTGCTCCTGGGCAAGCGGCTGAGGTTTATATCGCCTACCGCACGCGGGGAGAAGGGCGTCGCAGCCGCCAGTCGCTGCTGTCTACCGCGTCGTCGCTGCCGGTTAATTCATCAAGGTCGCGTAGCTATTTGCTGCCGCCGCGTCCCGTACTTCGCTAAGGAGCGACTATGAAACTCTCCATTTTGTTACTGCTGGCGTTTGTCCTTAGCGGGTGTGCCACGCGCAATGACAACGGCTGCGATAGCACGGCGTGTCGGCCGCTATCGGACAGCCATCACCTGACCATCTGGTGGCCGGGCGATATGCGTAACGGCGTGCAGGACTATTCGCAGATGCCCGTGCGCTGAGAGTGATAGCGGGGGCGCGTGTTTCCGCGTCCGCATCGTAAAAAGTCATTTTTTTCCTGACGTTATACAGTTTTTTGGAACCGAAGCCGGTTTCTTTTCACTTAACAGGCGTCTTAATACTGCGAACCAGCAGGGCTGGTCGCCTGTATCAACCCCGAAGTCATGTTGAGGTAATCTAATGAGTACGATTGGAAATATGTTGAATCTGGCCACTGCATTACCGCAGATGGCGCTGAATGCTACCCCGGAAGGGATGGCCGCTAACCTGCTGAAGAACGTTGGCGATCAGATGGTGCACGACATTGCATCCAGACTGACCAACCTGCTGTTCTCCGGCGGCATGAACGGTAACAATAACAATACCTTTATGTCTCCGCAGAGTCAGGGCGGTGCGAGCATGGGGAATACGCTGGCGGCGAGCAACATGCAGCAGATGCTCCAGCAGGTGCTCCAGCAGATGGGCGTGAACGCCCAGAACAGTCCGTTCAACAGCCAGGCGGGTGCAGGCAACATGAACGCGTTCAACAGCGGCATGAGCAACGGCCTGCAGTCACCGTCTACCGGTATTGGCCTGGTCCAGCTGCCGCTGTCTACCACTGGCGCCAACAGCGCCAACAGCTTTAACCAACTCGGCAACAGCATGGGCAGCCAGTTAGGCAGCAAAATGGGCCTGCAGGCGTTGGATGACGTGAAATCCGACACCAGCGGCCTGAGCGCCATGTTGGGCGGCGGCGGTAAAGTTGACGGCGGCTCTAAAGAAACCCGCGCTGAAATCGGTAAATTTATGGATCAGCACCCGGAAATCTACGGCAAACCGCAGAGCGCGGGTGCCGGTATGCCGGGCCTGGTTCACATCGGTAAAGGCCCATCCAGCTGGGAAGATGCGCTGAAAAACAGCAAACCGCTGAGCGGCGACTCGCTGAAAGCCTTCCAGTCGGCGAAAAACGATCTGAAAACTTCGATGGTGGGCGGCTCTATCCCAGGTTCCGCGACGGCGCCGGGTAATGGCTCTTCCAGCCTGCTGGTGAACGCCGATGCCCAACTGTTTAACGGCAACATCATCAAAGATGCCTTGAAGCACCACCACGGCGCGCTGCTGAACCTGGCTTCCGCCGCGCTGGCCTGAGTGATTGTGCTGTAGTCCACAGATGTTCTTTTTGATGTGTGGCGCAGGATAACGGCGTCACACGCCATTTCGCCAGACTCTTCTTCGCCCTCTATTTGGCCGGCTTTCTGCGTTAATCGCGTGGATACCGGTCTTTTTTTGTCTTGATCATGCTCGCGCATTACGAGTGCAGAAAAATTATTCGACTCTCACTTTAAGAGCTGTCTCTTAGTCACAAATACCCGCGATTATGCAGGGTCTGCTGAGGTTCCGTTCACTTCCAATTCGGTTTCATATGTTACCACCGCATCGGTGAACGTCTCAGGGGAATCACCGTCATTCCCCTGAGAACCCGGACTCCCGGCCAAATAAATCGCCGCAAGCGGTAAACCTCCGTTTTATCTCCCAGTCTTGGGTCGGCTGAGATGCGTTCCCGACGCTCTCAGCCTCCGGCCGTTCCCGACGTCCGGACCCTGGCCAGTCGGAGAGAAAACCGAGGCGATTTAAGCCGGAACCGAGCCTCGCTTCAAACCCGCAGCTACACAGAACGTCACAGTCGCTTCAAGACCCACAGCCACGCCCTTGTCCCCGGCTCTCATCGCCCCCGGTTATGACCCAACTCAGGCGGGGTTGAGCTGCCGGGAGCAGCGAAAGAGAGCGATCGTCGGGAACGAATCGCGAACGACCCCGA
>NZ_DASYBS010000001.1:0-4587 GCF_036500665.1 Cedecea sp. | reverse complement strand
TTATCCAGTTTGAACGACACCTGCTTCTCTTCTCCCGCCGTCAGTTTGACTTTTTCGAACGCTTTCAGCTCCTGATAAGGCCGATCCAGACGAGAGGCATTATCGTGAACGTAGAGCTGAACCACTTCCTGGGTGGCGATGCGCGACGTATTTCGCACCGCAATTGTGACGTTCAGGCTGGTTTGTTTATCAATATTAAAGACCGGGCTTTTTGGGGTCACCTGACCATAGTTGACGCTGGAATAGGTCAGACCATAGCCAAACGGATACATCGGGGCAATCTGGCGGGTGTCGTAATGACGATATCCAACATACACACCCTCGCCGTAAAAGATGGTCTTACTGGTGCCTGGATAATTGCCAAAGCTCGGGGAATCCTCAAGACGCCGCGGGAAGGTTAATGGCAGTTTTCCGGATGGGTTAACGTTGCCAGTCAATATATCGGCGACGGCATTACCCGCCTGCTCGCCTGGCTGCCATGTGACAATAATGGCATCCGCGTTGCGCGCCCAGGAGGCCATCTCAATCGGTGAACCGATATTCAGCAAAACCACAATTTTCTTATTCTGCTGATGGAAGACTTTGGCGACGTTTTCAATCATCGCAACTTCTTCAGGATGCATCGCCATCGAATAACGATCCGCCCCCTCGGTAGAACTACGACCGATGGAAATCAGCGCAATATCGCTCTGTGCGGCAGCATGGGTTATCACCTCACTGTTCGCGTGCTCATCCAGCACGTTATCGCCGATCTGATGGATAACCTCTACCCCTGCGTTTTTCAGCCCCTGCGGTAATGAAACCTGACGGCCAGGATCGATATTCACTTCCGCACTGCCGCCGCCCAGTACGAAGAAATTCTCGATATTTTGACCAAAGGCCACCACCTTCGTACGGGCTTTTAACGGCAGTGTCTGGGCGTCGTTTTTCAGCAATACCATCGAATCAGCCGCAACCTGCCGCGCCAGTGCCGAGTGATGGACGGGCTGCGCCGCCACAGGTTTGTCGCCATTTTTAAAGCGCTGGGTTTTAATCACCACATTGAGAATATTGCGAATATTTTCGTCGATCTGCGTCTGAGTGATAGCACCGGATTTCAGCCCTGCCAGCACCACTTCCTTCGGATCGGCATTGCGGCGCAGAAACGGTGTCTCTTTCTCGGACAGCCCGCCCGGCATATTGAGATCGTTGCCGTTAACCAATGAACCGGCCGGGTCCGTAACGCCGTACCAGTCTGACATCACAAACCCGTTAAACTTCCACTGCTTACGCAGAACCTCTTTTAACAACCACGAATTCTGCGAGGCGGGCGTGCCGTTAATCGCCGGATAAGAGCTCATCACCGCCCAGGGCTGTGCATGCTCCATTGCATACTCAAAGGCAGGGAAATAGATTTCCCGCAACGCACGCTCGGAAATAATCTCATTCACAGTCTGGCGGCGCGTTTCCTGATTGTTGGCGGCAAAATGTTTAAGCACCGCCCCCACACCTTCCGCCTGCATACCGTTGATATAACCAGCGGTAATAATGGCATTAAGTAATGGATCTTCGGTGAAATATTCAAAATTGCGCCCATTGAGGGGGTTACGCTGAATATTAATCGCCGGGCCGAGCATCAGATCAACGCCGTTCAGACGGGCCTCAACACCGATAGCGCTGCCCACACGCTGGATAAGCGCAGGATCCCATGTTGCTGCCATGGCGACAGACACCGGGAACCCGGTGGCGAACGTTTTTTTACCACCGGTAGGCCCGGCTCCCAGACGAACGCCTACCGGTCCATCGGCAAAGACGATTTGCGGAACACCAAGCCGGGGGATCGCGAAAGTGGAACCGGCCGCGCCTTCAACGCGTTCGGCATTATTCATTCCGGTACCGGATACGATGGCCGCTTTCTCTTCCGGCGTCATTGCAGCAATGACCGCAGAAATCGAATCAGAATCTTTTAACTGGGGAGCCGCTAACGTCGGCGCAGAAAGGAGGGCAAAAGCCGTTAACATTCCCGCATTTTTGAGCTTCATACTTGTCCCTTAGCATTATCAAATAACAATGCTGAATCGATCATCCGTGTGGCCCAGAAATAACGTTGGCTGCAGATAAACATCATGTTCAGCACTGAGTGGGTGATCCATAAAAAGTCGCCGCGTGACCGGTGAATGACCGGATTACTGCCAGCCCTGTTATTCCAAAACAGAATAACAGGATCGTCATCTTTAAAAGGATGAATGAGATCAAATTTCCATATCTTCAATAAGTTCTAATTATGATTTACGCCTGAACAATTATCTGCATCCTTCCTGAGGTTACAGGCCTCACGACGGCCAGAAGACAGCTGGTCACCCGGTGCACTCCATCAGGGGGGAGCAGTCTGCCAATGGCCTCGGTTATTTTCTGAACGACATTCCGTCTGACAGACGGGGTCGTGATTACCTCTTCCCGGGTATCTTTTAACGTTTTTTGCCGGACGTGACCGGCGCGTTCCGGAAACTTTCTTTGCTGCTAACACACTTAATACTTAATAGCTACCTTTCATTAACCACCCCCCCCTTGCATTTCCTCTCATCCGGAGCCAAATATGACCCTCATTAATTCTGCCCGTACTTCTGACTCTACTGTTGTTCGCACGGACAGTGACCGTACTCCTGCCTTTTCACCACATATCGTTCGCCGGCCCGTTCAGAGGCCAGTGTCTTCTGACCCCGCAGAGCCATTCCGTACAGAGCAGAATCAGGTCATATCGGATACCTCTACCCAACATATTCTGAACAGGCAGAAAGATGGCAAACTGAAATTTGAGCACGTCAGTCAGGTGAACCTCCCTGTGTATGCCCTGCAACCCGGTGAAAAGGGTAATGTGGCAGTCAGGGACCGGCCCCTGACACCGGGTGAGAAAGAGGGCATTTTCAATGCCCGCTCCCGCAAGACCGACCAGAACACCGGACATTCTGTGGAAGCCTCACGGCGTTATCTTGTTCGCTGGCACGCCTTTCCGGTCGAGGAAACATGGCAGAAAGCGCTAACGCATCCAGGCTATCCGCCCATGAAAGTTATTCCTGATACCATGGGAGGGGGCTGGACCGTGGAGCCGAACCTCTTTCTGCGTGACATGGCAGAAAGCATTTATCAGTATCCAGCTAACGGCACCGGCGCCATCACAGTGGATACAAATACAGGACTCATCCGGCGCACATCACCGATTCCGGGACAGGAAAACCTCTTCGTAAAAATTGGCAGCCGTTTTTTTGCTGTTGAGGAACGAAAAAAAACAGTGTCAGTTTTTCCTCCGGTGATACCTTCGGGAGCAACAAATGTGGACAGCAGCCTGCAGAATTCGGTAGAAAAGCAGGTAACCGAGTATTACATCAAATCACCAGCTGGCCTGAATACCACAACCTGGCCTCCCCTTAAAATTGAACGTACTTCTGAAGGAGCGTGGGACCTGACGCTCACCACTGCCCATGTTAATACTCTCCTCACCAAGCTGGCAGATGCCGGCTTATACGGGTTAGAAAAAGATCAGACTGTTGTACAGCAGAAGATGCAGGGGGTACATGGCAGGGAAGTGCTCGGGCTGGCAGGGAACTATGCCCCGGTGGCTAAGGACGTGACTGTCAATAGCGGCAGCATCAACCTGCCGGCAGCAACTCATCACCGGGACAGATTTCCCCCCGTTCCTCTTGAGTGGGACGACGCCAACAAGCGTTACCATATTCTTTCCGCCCCACAACCAGGCATCAGGCCCACATTCACTGAGCGTGAAACCTGGGGCATACGCCTTCTGGTGCTTGGTCAGATGATGCGCAGCCCCCTTCACAGTTCTGTGGAGCTCATAAAATCAGCGCTGGGAAATGAGGCTGCGCAGGAGCGGCTGGGCCACTTTGTTCAGACCGGTGTGTGGCCACAGGATACGTCAGGAGGGGGGGCGCTGGCACAAGGGGGCGATCATGTTTTCGGTTTTGTGCGTGACATGGCCTCGGGCGCTGAAGGAACAAACGCCCTGAGCTGGGCGTTTACGCTACTAGGCAAGGCGCTGCTCAAACAGCCTGTCACAGAGGCGGATGGCATGGACATGCTGCTTTCAGGACAAGACCTTATACACGGTGTTGCCGGAAAAATACGTAATCCGTTCAGAAATAGCGGTTCTGCTACAGAAAATCAGGTTCCCGGACAGACGTTATTGCGGTGGGCAGAATCAAAAGCGGTTGATGCGCCAGCATTGGTACACGACGAGGGAACGCCGCCAAATTTGTGGCGACATCCGGTCTCCGGGGAGACGTATGTTAAAAGGCCTGATTATCCTCAGTATGTTCCGGTGGAAAAAAGAGCCGGAAACGCCTTTATTGTTCCCCCATCAGGTAAGAAAGAAGAGAGGTACCTTACTGCAGGTCGGGATGGCCCTGTGAGAGAAATGACTCCTGCAGAGCAGTCAGCCTGGCGCCGTCAGTACTGTAGTGGTCAACTAATACTGGCCACCGCATTAGACTGTAAGTAGTACAGCCGCTCAGATTCGTTGGGCGTTAAGCCGCCGTTGTACCAGTGTGGGCGGATGGCGCTGTAATATCCCGTGATATAGCGGATAATCGCGCT